>NZ_JBEXTZ010000061.1:0-51711 GCF_040614195.1 Amycolatopsis sp. NPDC006125 | reverse complement strand
GTTGTCAAGGCGGGAAAGCGTGCCTTGACAACCCTGGTCGGCGACTAAAGATCGGCTGTGGATCGGGGGCGGGGGAGGTCTGGTTGGGGTAGTCGGTGGCGTTGCGTTGCCGGCCGGCGGTTGGTTGCTGGATGGCGTGCTGGTCAGAGCACGAAGCTGTCCGACCACGGCTGGCCGGATCGGCCGGAGAGCGCGTCCAGCAGGCTGACCGCCTGCTTGTCCGTCAGCGACGACACGAAGTCGATCACCGCGCGGCCCCTCGCCAGCCCGCGCACGGCGTCGGCGCCCGCGACCGGCTCGCCCGTCGCTCCGACCAGCAGTTCGGGCGCGTTCCGGGCCAGGTCCTCGAACTCCGACTGCGCCAGCTCGACCAGGTCGTGCAGGCGCCGCGGCAGGCGCGACACCTCGTCCCGGTCGGCGAGCCACGCGTCGAGCGCGTCGACCAGCGTCGTCAGCAGCGAGGCCTGTCCCCGCTGGTGGAGGGCCAGTTCCGGGCGCAGCAACACGAACCGGCGGTGCACGAACTTGAGCACCTGCACCTCGTGCCACTGGGCGGTCCGCAGCGACACGTGCCCGGCCCGGGTGGACGGCGACGGCAGCACGATCACGCCGTCCACCAGCCGGTGCGTCCACCGCGCGGAGAACGCCGCCGTGGCCTGCTCCGCCTCGATCGAACCGTCGAACGGCTCCGCGAGCAGGCCGTCGACCAGCTCGGCCCGGATCCGCGACACCGCGTGGGCGAACGCGTCGTCGTCGACGATCCACGCGTCCTTGGCGTGCATGCGGCGCCGCAGCTGCTCCAGCGACCGGCCGGGGCGGCGGATCTGCGCGGCGAGCGTCGCGTTGTCCAGTCCGGCCAGCTCCACCGCGTGGTCGAGCCACTCCCCCAGCTCGGCGGCCACCGGCGCGTGCTGCAGGACCCCGATGCGGTGGAAGTCCTGGATGTCGTGGATCGCGTAGGCGAGGTCGTCGGCGGTGTCCATCACGGACGCCTCGACGGTCTGCTGCCACGGCTCGATCCGCCCGGCGAACGGCCTGCGCGCGGCCACCACGTCGTCCAGCTCGGTGCAGTACGCGGAGAACTTGCTCGACCCGGTGCCCGGCGCCTCGTCCGGCTCGGCGGCGCCCCGCGGCGGGATGCGCATCGCGGCCGGGTGCGGGTCGGGCCAGTGCAGCCGCGCCCACGGGTACTTCAGCACCGCCGCCCGCACGGCCGCGGTGAGGTCCAGGCCGACCGCCGCCGGGCCGCGCACGTCGGTCGTGGTGATGATCCGGAACGTCTGCGCGTTGCCCTCGAACCCGTCCGGCAGCGAGAACCGGTGCCGGGCGATGCGGTCCAGCACCTGCTCCCCCAGGTGCCCGAACGGCGGGTGCCCGAGGTCGTGGGCGAGCGCGGCGGCCTCGGCGACGTCCGGGTCGAGCCCGCCGAGCTTGCCGATCAGCTCGGCGGAGTCCACCGAGGACAGCAGCCGCTGCGAGATGGCGCGGGCGACCTGGGCGACCTTGAGGCTGTGCGTGAGCCGGTTGTGCAGCAGACCGGACCCGGCCGCGCTGACCACCTGGGTCACGCCGCCGAGCCGGGCGAAGAACGGCGACACCACGATGCGGTCCCGGTCGGCCCGGAAGGGGTTGTCGGCCAGGTCGGACCACGCCGGTTCGCTGGCGTTCTCCCGGCGTAGCGTCCGCGGATCGGGTTCCATGCGCATCACCGTATCTGTCCCGCCCGTACCCCCGCGGGAGTACGCTGCCCGCCCCGCAGGTGAACATCAGTCGACATCTCTTTCAATACGACCACCTCACCAGCGAAGATCGGTCCGTGCGCCCAGTCCGGTTCGCCTTCCAGCCGCTCTACAGCCTGAACACCGGCGGCATGGTCGCGCTCGAAGCGCTGGCCCGCCCCGCCGAGGGGTCCGTGCACGAACTGCTCGACACCGCGCGCCGCGAACGGCGCCTCGTCGAGACCGACATCGCGCTGGCGTGCGACGCCGTCCGCGCGGAAGCCGACCAGCAGACGCTGCTGCCGCTGCACCTGAACATCACGGCCGCCACCGCGGCCGCGCCCGCGGTCGATCCTCTGCTCGACACCCTCGCCCGCGTCGGCAAGCGGCCGCGCGAGGTGGTGCTGGAGGTCGGGCCGCCGTTCTGCTCGGTGTGGCCCGAACAGCTGCTCGCCGGCCTGCACCGGCTCGGCGAGCTGGGTTTCCGGCTCGCGCTGGACGGCCTCGGCCGCGGCGACCTGCCGTTCGCGATGCTCGCGGCCGCGCCGGTGGACGTCCTCAAACTCGACCGCAGCGTGCTGCGCGGGCTACCCGGTGACGCCGGCTCGGTCGCGGTCGTCGAATCCCTGCTGCACTTCACGTCCCGGACCAACGCGCGACTGGTCGCGACCGGGGTCGAGACCGAAGCGCAGCTGGGAGCGGTGCGCCGCCTGGGGGTGCGCATCGCTCAGGGCAACCTGTTCGCCCCCGCCCGGGACGGGGTGAACCTGGGGCATCTGCTCACCCCGGCGATCCCGGACCCGGAGGAGCGCCTCACGCCGGGGCCGCTCACCACGCCGCGCGTGCGGGACTTCCTGCGCCCGGCGAGCACCCTGCCGCACGACGCGACCTGCGACGACGTCCGCACCGCGCTGGCCGCGGGCGACGCGCCGAGCGGCATCGTCGGGATCGACGCCGACGGGCGGCCGCGGTGGTCGATCGACCGCACCCGGTTCCTGGTGTCGGTCACCGGGCCGTACGGGCACGCCCTGCACGCGAAGCGCAGCGCGGAACGGCTCGCCGACAGCCCGCACACGATCCACGCCGACGCGGGCGCGCTGGAGCTGCTGGAGCTGGTGACCGACGCGGACTGGGGCCGCACCGGCGACGACGTGGTGGTGGTCGACGACGCGGGCCGCTGCCTCGGTGTGGTGCTCGTGACCGAGGTGGTGCGCGGGGTGGCCGAGGCGAAGGTCGAGGAGGCGGCGGCGCTGAACCCGCTGACACGGCTGCCGGGCAGCGACACGGTGGCGCGGGACGTGGACCGGCGGATCGGCAGCCGGGAGGCGTTCGTCGCGGCGTGGCTGGACGTCGACTCGTTCAAGGCGGTCAACGACAACGCCGGTTTCGCCGCCGGGGACGACCTGATCCGCGCCATCGGCCGCACCCTGACGGACCTGGCGTCGCGGCTGCCGAGGATGGTGGTGAGCCACGTCGGCGGCGACGACTTCCTGATCGCCTGCGACGTGGACGAGATCGGCACGATCGCGGGCGCGCTGCTGGACACGCCGTGGAGCGCGGAGGGCATGCCGGTGACGGTGTCGCTGGCGACGCTGGTCTGCGCCACGGCGACGATCGAGTCCTACCGGGAGGCGTCGCGGCTGCTGGCGCCGCTGAAGAAGCAGGCCAAGTCGGTGCCGGGGTCGAGCTGGGTGCTGGGCCGTCCTGGTTCGGAGCGGGTCGAGGTGCTGCGCGGCCGTTCGCGGCACGCGCTGCCGGAGCAACGGCCAGCGGGGCCGGTGGGGCCGGTGGGGTTGAGCCGCGCCGGGTAGGGGCGCAGCCCGTCGGCCGGTACTGCACAGGTGGTCGCGGTGAGCGTGCCGGAGCAGTGCCGGGGAGGCGTGCAACCGGCGGGCCGCGTGGTCCGTCTGGGAAGCATGCGGATGTTGCCGGTGTTGGCGCTCGGGCTGGCTGTGCTGACGGCGTGCGGGGCGTCGGAGGGTGCGGCGGGCGGTGAGCGGGCCTGCACGCTGATCGGTGCGATGCCGGGGATCAGTCTCGACGTCGCGCCGCGGGCGGATGTCGCGGGCGCTGAGGTGACCGCCTGCTGGGGCGCGGACTGCCGGACCTGGCGGCCGGACCTGCACCGCGCGACGACCGCCGAACCGCAGGGCTGCACCGGCACCGGGCCCGACGACACGTGCTCGGCGCGGGTGGTGGAGACCGGTGGGTGGTACGCCTTCGTCGACGTCCCCGACCTGCGGGAGGGGCCGGTGGAGATCACGGTGGTGCTGACGAACGCGGCCGGGGTGGAACTGGCCCGCACGACGCAGGCCACCGCCGCCGAGCTGGTGTACCCGAACGGCCCGGACTGCGGCGGCGGCGTTCCGCAGGCGAACATCCGGGTATAGACGATGCGGAACCACCCGGCACTGCTGGCCGCCCTGGCAGCCTGCGGCGGCGTTTCGCACGCGGACGTCGGGGGTAGACGGTGCGGAACTGCCCGGCACTGCTGGCCGCCCCCGCGGCCTACGGCGGCGTTCCGCAGGCGAACAACCGGGAGTAGACGATGCGGACTCGCCCGGCGCTCCGTCTGGCCTCGGCCGTTCTCGCAGCTTCCGGCGGCGTACCGCACGCGAACGTCAGGGTGTTGACGATGCGGAACCACCCGGCACTCCTGCTGGCCATCCTCGCGGACTGCGGCGACGTCCCGCAGGTGAACAACCGGGGGTAGACGATGCGCGCGGCACTCCTGCTGGCCTCGGCCGTCCTCGTGGGCTGCGGCGGAGCGCCGCACACCACTGAGGTCCTCCGTCGGCCGTGTCCCGCCGTGGCCCTGGTTCCCGGGATCTGGCTCGACGTGGGGCCACGGCCCGGCCAGGTCATCACGGCCGCGACGGTGACGGCGTGCCGCGACGGCGTCTGCCGGACCGAACAGGCGTCACTCGCTCCGCAGGACACCGGGTGGACGGGGTTCGCCGCGTTCGACGATCTGCGCGTCGGTCCCTACGAAGTCACCGTCGTCCTGCCGGGCGGCACCCCCACAACGCAGAACACCGCCGCGCGGCTCGAGTTCCCTGGTGGGCCCGAGTGCGGCGGCGGTGTTCCGCGGGCGGAAATCCAGCTCTAGACGGTGAAGCCCAGCGCCCGGAGCTGCTCCCGGCCGTCGTCGGTGATCTTTTCCGGGCCCCACGGCGGCATCCAGACCCAGTTGATCCGGAAGTCCTTCACCACGCCGGCCTGGCCGACCAGCACGGACGCCGTCTGGTCCTCGATCACGTCGGTCAGCGGGCAGGCCGCCGACGTCAGCGTCATGTCGATCGTGGCGGTGTTGTCCGGCTCCACGCGGATGTCGTAGACCAGCCCGAGGTCGACCACGTTGATGCCGAGCTCGGGGTCGACGACGTCCCGCATGGCCTCCTCGATGTCCTCGATCTTGGCCACGTCCGCGGCCGGCGGCTGCGCCTGCTCGGGCAGGTCCTCCGCGGTGCGGCCCTCGCGCGTCTGCTCCTCGGTCACTTCTCGGCTCCGTTCGTGCGGGTCAGCGCATCCTTGAACGCCATCCAGCCCAGCAGGGCGCACTTCACCCGCGCCGGGTACTTCGACACCCCGGCGAAGGCGACCGCGTCCTCCAGCACATCCTCGTCCGGCTCGATCTGGCCGCGGCTCTGCATCATCTCCACGAAGGTGTCCATCGTGGACAGTGCCTCCGACACGGTGTGACCGGTCACCAGATCGGTCAGCACCGACGCCGACGCCTGGCTGATCGAGCAGCCCTGCCCCTCGTAGGAGACGTCGGCGACCTTGTCGCCCTCGACCTTCAGCCGCAGGGTGATCTCGTCACCGCAGGTCGGGTTGACCTGGAACGACTCCGCGTCGAAGGGCTCCCGCAGGCCGTGGCCGTGCGGGTTCTTGTAGTGGTCCAGGATGATCTCCTGGTACATGCTCTCCAGGTTCACCTACGCCACCCCGAAGAACTTCTGCGCCTCGCGGACACCACCGAGCAGCGCGTCCACTTCGGACAGATCGTTGTACAGGTAGAACGTCGCCCGCACGGTGGCGGGCACCTGGCAGACCCGGTGCAGCGGCCACGCGCAGTGGTGTCCCACGCGCACGGCGATGCCCAGGCTGTCCAGCACCTGGCCGGCGTCGTGCGGGTGCACGCCGTCGACGACGAACGCCACGGTCGCGCCGCGGTCGGCGCTGTCCCCGGGACCGATCAGCCGGACGCCGGGGATCTCGGCGATCCCGGCCAGCGCGGCCTCGACGAGCGCGTGCTCGTGCGCGGCCACCCGCTCCATGCCGATCGCAATCAGGTAGTCCACCGCGGCGCCGAGCCCGACGGCCTGCGACGTCATCGGCACGCCGGCCTCGAACTTCTGCGGCGGCGGCGCGAACGTGGTGCGCTCCATGGTGACCAGCTCGATCATCGACCCGCCGGTGAGGAACGGCGGCATCGCTTCGAGCAGCTCGCGGCGCCCGTAGAGCACGCCGATGCCGGACGGCGCCAGCATCTTGTGCCCGGAGAACACCGCGAAGTCCACCCCGAGGGCGTGGAAGTCGACCGGGAAGTGCGGCACCGACTGGCACGCGTCGAGCAGTGTCAGCGCGCCGACCTCGCGGGCCCGGCGGACGATCGGCTGGACCGGGTTGATCGTGCCGAGCACGTTGGACTGGTGCGCGAACGCGACGATCTTCGTGCGCTCGTTGACCAGCTCGTCCAGGTTGGACAGGTCCAGCCGGAACGTGTCGGTCAGGTCGAACCACCGCAGCGTCGCGCCGGTGCGCTGGCACAGCTGCTGCCAGGGCACCAGGTTCGCGTGGTGCTCCATCGCGGTGATGACGATCTCGTCGCCCGGCCCGATGCGGAACCGCTCGGCCTCGGGTCCCGCGGTGGCCGCGTTGCTCATCGCGTACGCGACCAGGTTGATGCCCTCGGTGGCGTTCTTGGTGAACACCAGCTCGCCCGGGTCCGCGCCGACGAACTCGCCGGTGCGGGCACGGGCGTACTCGTAGGCGTCGGTCGCCTCTTCGGCGAGCTGGTGCGCACCGCGGTGCACCGCCGCGTTCGAGGTCTCCAGGAACCGGCGCTCGGCGTCCAGCACCTGGGTTGGCCGCTGCGAGGTGGCGCCGGAGTCCAGGTACACCAGGGGTTTCCCGTCGCGCACGGTGCGCGACAGGATGGGGAAGTCGGCGCGCAGCGCAGCGACGTCCAAAGGCGTGTTGGCCGCGGCTGTGGTGGTCATGCGCGCCAACTCCTCTCTCGCGGTGTCAGTTCGGGCTCGGAGGCACATCCGGGCGAAAATTGCGAAGCCGCCTGGATGTGCCGACCGGGTGCGGGTGTCCCGCACAACACAGCAACAACGTCAGACCGCCGCGGCTTCCTTCTTGCCGGTGTACTTGACGTAGCCGTTCTCCTCCAGCTCGTCCGCCAGCTCCTTGCCGCCGGACTCGACGACCTTGCCGTCGGCGAAGACGTGCACGAAGTCGGGGGTGATGTGGCGCAGGATCCGCGTGTAGTGCGTGATCAGCATGACGCCGACCTCGTTGTTGGCCTTGTACTCGTTGACGCCCTCGGAGACGATCCGCAGCGCGTCGACGTCCAGGCCGGAGTCGGTCTCGTCCAGGATCGCGATCTTCGGCTTGAGCAGCGCCAGCTGCAGGATCTCGTGGCGCTTCTTCTCACCGCCGGAGAAGCCCTCGTTGACGCTGCGCTCGGCGAACTCGGCCGAGATCTCCAGCTTGGCCATCTCGTCCTTGACTTCCTTGACCCAGTGGCGCAGCTTCGGCGCCTCGCCGCGCACGGCGGTGGCCGCGGTGCGGAGGAAGTTCGACATGGACACGCCCGGCACCTCGACCGGGTACTGCATCGCCAGGAACAGCCCGGCGCGCGCACGCTCGTCGACGCTCATGTCGAGCACGTTCTCGCCGTCCAGCAGCACCTCGCCGGAGGTCACCTCGTACTTGGGGTGGCCGGCGATGGCGTAGGACAGGGTCGACTTGCCCGAGCCGTTCGGGCCCATGATCGCGTGCGTCTCACCCGAGCGGATCGTCAGGTTGACGCCCTTCAGGATCTCCTTGGCGCCCTCGTCGGTGGTGACGCTCGCGTGCAGGTCCTTGATTTCCAGTGTGGCCATGGCCCTTTTTCGTCTCTGTCTCTCGTGGTGGAAGGAGTGGCTCAGCTGCCGACGGCTTCGAGTTCGGCCTCGATCGCCTCGGCCAGGCGCTCGCGGACCTCGGGAACGTCGATCTTCATCAGGATCTCGTGGAAGAACCCGCGGACGACCAGACGCCGCGCCTGCTCCTCCTCGATCCCACGCGACTGCAGGTAGAACAACTGCTCGTCGTCGAACCTTCCCGTGGCGCTCGCGTGCCCGGCGCCGGCGATCTCACCGGTCTCGATCTCCAGGTTCGGCACCGAGTCGGCGCGTGCGCCCGTGGTGAGCACGAGGTTGCGGTTGAGCTCGTAGGTCTCGGTGCCCTCGGCCGCGGCCCGGATCAGCACGTCGCCGATCCACACCGCGTGCGCGTCGTCGCCCTGCAGCGCGCCCTTGTACATCACGTTCGACTTGCAGTTCGGGACCGCGTGGTCGACGAAGAGGCGGTGCTCCTGGTGCTGCCCGGCGTCGGCGAAGTACAGGCCCAGCATTTCCACGTCGCCGCCGCGGTCGGCGAACGTCGCGGTCGGCGAGACGCGCACCAGGTCGCCGCCCAGGGTGACCACGATGTGCTTGACCGTGGCGTCCTTGCCGAGCCGCAGGTGCTGCTCGGAGACGTGCACCGCGTCGTCGGCCCAGTCCTGGACGCTGACCACGGTGAGCTTGGCGCCCTCGCCGACGACGAACTCGACGTTGTCGGCGTAGGTGCCCGAGCCGAGGTGGTCGAGCACGACCACGCCTTCGGCGTAGGCCTCGGCGCGCACCTGCACGTGGCCGTAGGCGGTGTTGCCCTCGCCGGGGCCGGTCAGCCGCAGCACGGTCGGCTTCGACGCCTTGGTCTCCTTGGGCAGGGTCACCAGGGTCGCCGCGGCGAACGAGCTGTACGCCTGCGCGGCGATCCGGTCGCTCGGGACACCGGCCTGGCCGAGACGCTCGTCCTCGCGGCCGACGGTCTCGACGCGCACCTCGGGGGCGGCGTCGACGTCGACCTTGACCTCGCCGGAGGCCGTGGCGGTGCCGTCGTGCAGCCCGCGCAGCCGCTTCATCGGGGTGAAGCGCCAGTTCTCCTCGCGGCCGCTGGGGACCTCGAAGGCCTGGACGTCGTACCCGGTGAAGCGCTCCGCGCGGGAGGCCGCCGGAACGACGGCCTCCGCTGCGGCAGCGGTGTTCTCAGCAGACACCGTCATGTCAGCCGACGGCTCCTTCCATCTGCAGTTCGATCAGGCGGTTCAGCTCGAGCGCGTACTCCATGGGCAGCTCGCGCGCGATGGGCTCGACGAACCCGCGCACGACCATCGCCATGGCCTCGTCCTCGGTGAGACCGCGGGACATCAGGTAGAACAGCTGGTCCTCGGAGACCTTCGACACCGTCGCCTCGTGGCCCATCGACACCTCGTCGTTGCGGATGTCGACGTAGGGGTAGGTGTCCGAGCGGGAGATGGTGTCGACCAGCAGCGCGTCGCACTTCACCGTCGAGGCGGAGTGGTGCGCCCGCTTGGCGACCTTGACCAGGCCGCGGTAGGAGGTGCGGCCGCCGCCGCGCGCCACCGACTTCGACACGATGGTCGAGGAGGTGTGCGGCGCCAGGTGCTCCATCTTCGCGCCGGCGTCCTGGTGCTGACCCTCGCCCGCGAAGGCGATCGAGAGGACCTCGCCCTTGGCGTGCTCACCCATCAGGAAGACCGACGGGTACTTCATGGTCACCTTGGAACCGATGTTGCCGTCGATCCACTCCATGGTCGCGCCCTCTTCGCACTTGGCGCGCTTGGTGACCAGGTTGTAGACGTTGTTCGACCAGTTCTGGATGGTCGTGTAGCGGCAGCGGCCGCCCTTCTTCACGATGATCTCGACGACGGCCGAGTGCAGCGAGTCCGACTTGTAGATCGGCGCGGTGCAGCCCTCGACGTAGTGCACGTAGGCACCCTCGTCGACGATGATCAGGGTCCGCTCGAACTGGCCCATGTTCTCGGTGTTGATCCGGAAGTAGGCCTGCAGCGGGATGTCCACGTGCACGCCCGGCGGCACGTAGATGAACGACCCGCCGGACCACACCGCGGTGTTCAGCGCGGAGAACTTGTTGTCACCGGCCGGGATGACCGAGCCGAAGTACTCCTGGAACAGCTCCGGGTGCTCCTTGAGGCCGGTGTCGGTGTCCAGGAAGATGACGCCCTGGGCCTCGAGGTCCTCGCGGATCTTGTGGTAGACGACCTCCGACTCGTACTGGGCCGCGACGCCGGCGATCAGGCGCTGCTTCTCCGCCTCCGGGATGCCCAGCTTGTCGTAGGTGTTCTTGATGTCCTCGGGCAGCTCGTCCCAGCTGGCGGCCTGCTGCTCGGTGGAGCGGACGAAGTACTTGATGTTGTCGAAGTCGATGCCCGACAGGTCCGCGCCCCAGTTCGGCATGGGCTTGCGCTCGAAGAGCTTCAGCGCCTTCTGGCGCGCCTCGAGCATCCACTCCGGCTCGCTCTTCTTCGCGGAGATGTCAGCCACCACGTCGGCGTTCAGCCCGCGGCGGGCGCTGGCGCCCGCGGCGTCCGGGTCGGCCCACCCGAACGCGTAGTTGCCCAGGGACTCGATGGTCTCTTCCTGGGACAGCGGCGTCGTGGTGGGATTGCGCTGCTCGGCAGCGGCAGTCATTCGCGTTCCCCTCCGTCCGGAGCTTTCGCTTGCAGACCCGGCGGATTTTCCGCAGGGACGTGTGTCGTGCACGCGGCGTCACCGCGTGCGATGGTCGCCAGCCGCTGGACGTGGGTGCCCAGCAGCTTGGCGAACGCCTCGGTCTCCGCCTCGCACAGCTGCGGGAACTCAGCGGCGACGTGGGCGACCGGGCAGTGGTGCTGGCACAGTTGCGCGCCGGCACCGGTGGCCGATGCGCCCACCTGGCGGGTGGACGCAGCGTAGCCTTCCCTGGTCAGGGCGGCGGCCAGGGCCTCCGCCCGGTGTGCGGGGCCGTCGGCCGCGTTGACCGCGGCCCGGTGCGGCTCGACCAGGGCGGCCACCCGCCGCTCCGCGAACGCCCGCACCGCGTCCTCGCCCGCGTGCTCGGCGAGGAACCGGATGGCGGCGACCGCGAGGTCGTCGTAGGCGTGCCCGAACCGCGCCCGTCCCGTCTCGGTGAGCAGGAAGAGCTTGGCCGGGCGGCCCCGGCCACGCGGTCCGCGCCGGGGCGCGTCCCGCGTCTCGGCCTCCCCGTCGGCGACCAGGGCGTCCAGGTGGCGGCGCACGGCGGTCGGGCTGATGCCCAGCCGCTCCGCGACGACACCCGCCGTCATGGGGCCGTCCTCCAGCAGGAGGCGGGCGACCTCGTGGCGAGTCCGCCCTTCCGGGGTGGCCTGAGCGGGCACCACGGCACCGGGACGGCTCGCGCCGTCCTCGTGCTGGGTGGTCCCGCTGTTTTTCACAACATAAGTGTGTCGTATTTCGGGCGGGGAGGCAAAGAGTGGTCATCTCACGGTGAGCGGGGTCACTGCGCCGGAAGCGTAGGCGCTGGTCGGGGCCGGTCGGCGAGGTCGGCCGGGTCACTCTGGTGGGTGAGCGCGGCGTGCCACCCGCCGCCGGACGTGCGCGCCCCGGCCGCTCGGCTCGCGCCCGCCGCGAGCTCCGCACCCAGGGGCGCGCGCCCGACCCACCACCGCAAGTCCCCCAGGGCTCGCGTACCGCGCCCGGAGCGGCGGCGGCCTGCTCCACCGCACGTCAGACACGGTGTTCGCGCTCGTGAACTGCCCTTCACCACAGCCCTTCGCGGCGTCGATACCCTCTCTGTGTGGCATTGGGCGAGCAGAGCACCGGTGGCGGTGCGGTGGCGGTACCGCTGTCCCCGGTGCGGCCCCCCGAGGCCGGGCCGCTGGAGCAGCGCGAACTGCGCGCGCTCGACATCATCCGCCGCCTCGGCACGATCGGCGCCCTGCTGCTCGCGCTCGGCTCGCTGGGCGCGGGGGCGGCCCCGGTGCTCAACCCGGTCCAGGACATCCCCGTCCTGCGCCTGTTCGCCCGCATCCCCACCGTCTCGCTGGCCATCTGTTTCGCCGGCATGGGCATGCTCGTCGTGGGCTGGCTGCTGCTCGGCCGGTTCGCGCGGCCGGGGCGCGCCCGCCTCGCCACGCGTGCGCAGCTCACCCGCACCCTCGTCATGTGGCTGACGCCGCTGATGTTCATCCCGCCGCTGTTCTCCCGCGACGTCTACAGCTACCTGGCGCAGAGCGAGATCGTGCACCGCGGCATGGACCCCTACTCGCTGGGCCCGGCGCAGGCCCTCGGCGTCGCCGACCCGCTCACCAGCGGCGTGTCCAACATGTGGCGCGAGACCCCGGCCCCCTACGGCCCGCTGTTCCTCAAGCTGGGCAGCTGGATCTCCGCGATCGTCGGCGACAACATCGTCGCCGGCGTGCTGCTGCAGCGCGCCCTGGCACTGGCCGGCGTCGCCCTGATCATCTGGGCCCTGCCGCGGTTGGCGCAGCGCTTCGGCGTCGAACCGGCCACCGCGCTGTGGCTGGGCGCGGCCAACCCGCTCGTGTTGTTCCACCTGGTCGCCGGCGCGCACAACGAAGCCCTCGGCATCGGCCTCATGGTCGCGGGCCTCGAGCTGGGCATCCGCCGCCTCCCGGTGCGCGTCACCGGTGACACGGCGCCGCCGCTGGCCCGCGGCGAGGTCCTGTTCATCGTGCTCGGCGCGGCCGTCATCACGCTCGGCGCGGCGGTGAAGATCAACGCCATCATCGCGCTGGGCTTCTTCGGCGTGATGATCGCCCGCCGCTGGCACGGCCGCATCACCGACCTGCTGCGCGCCGCGGCGCTGGTCACGGGCGTGTTCGCGGTGGTCATGGTGGCCGTGTGCCTGGGCACCGGGCTGGGCTTCGGCTGGGTCGGCGCCCTCGGCACGCCGGGCCTGGTGCGCAGCTGGATCTCCCCCACCGCCGAGCTGGCCAACCTGGGCGGCGTGCTGGGCATCGCGCTCGGCCTGGGCAACCACACCAACGCGCTCGTGTCCATCCTGCAGCTGGCCGGCACCGCGCTGGCGGGGCTCATCACGGCCAAGTTCCTCTGGGACAGCTTCCGCTGGCGCTACCGGCCCATCATCGGCCTCGGGGTGTCGCTGGGCGCGTTCATGATGCTGCACGTCGCGATGCAGCCGTGGTGGCTGCTGTGGGCGGTCATCCCGCTCGCCGCCGCGGCGGGCACCTCCCGCTTCCGGGTCGCCGCCAGCGTCGCCAGCGTCGCGCTGGCGTTCCTCGCCGCGCCACCGGGGAGCACGTTCGACGGCCGCTCGTTCGTCGTGCCGCAGGCCTACCTGGCCGCGGCTCTCGTCGTCGCCGTCGCGGTGGTCGTCGTGTGGCGCAGGGCACCTCTTCTGCTGAAGAGGGATCCGCAGCCGGTGGCCTGAGCCGAGGTCGTACGCTTGACAGTCGTGAGCACACCTGCCGTTGAGATCACCGGGCTGGTGAAGCGGTACGGCTCGAAGACCGCGGTCGACGGCCTGGACCTCAAGATGGACCGCGGGCGCCTGCTCGCGCTGCTCGGTCCCAACGGCGCCGGCAAGACCACCACCGTCGAGATCTGCGAGGGCTTCCGCCGCGCCGACTCCGGCTCGGTGCGGGTGCTGGGCCTGGACCCGGTCCGCGACGGCGCCGCGCTGCGCCCCCGCATCGGCGTGATGCCGCAGGGCGGCGGCGCCTACCCCGGCGTCCGCGCCGGCGAGATGCTGGGCCTGGTCGCCGCCTGCGCCGCCAACCCGCTCGACCCCGCGTGGCTGCTCGACGTCCTCGGCCTCGCCCCCGCGCGCCGCACCCCGTTCAAGCGCCTCTCCGGCGGCCAGCAGCAGCGCCTGTCGCTGGCCTGCGCCCTGGTCGGGCGGCCGGAGCTGGTGTTCCTCGACGAGCCGACCGCGGGCATGGACCCGCAGGCCCGCCGCCTGGTGTGGGAGCTGCTGGGCGCGTTGCGGGCCGACGGCGTCAGCGTGCTGCTCACCACGCACCTGATGGAGGAGGCCGAGGCGCTGGCCGACGACGTGGTGATCGTCGACCACGGCAAGGTCATCGCCGAGGGCACGCCGAGCGCGCTGACCGCCGACGACGCCGACACCGCGCAGCTGCGGTTCAAGGCCCGCGCCGGGCTGGACACCGACCTGCTCTCCGCCGCGCTGCCCGAGGGCTACCACGTCAAGGAGTCCGCGCCGGGCAGCTACCAGGTCTCCGGAAAGGTGAACCCGCAGGTGGTGTCCACGGTGACGGCGTGGTGCGCGCAGCAGGGCGTGCTGGCCGAGGAGCTGCACGTCGGCAAGCGCGACCTGGAAGAGGTCTTCCTCGAACTGACCGGACGGGAGCTGCGCTCGTGACCGCACCGGCCCGGTTCCCCGCCGGCACCTTCACCCCCGCGCCGGGCGCGGGCAGCCGCGCGCGCATGCTGCTCACCCACGCGAAGCTGGAGACCAGCCTCACGCTCCGGCACGGCGAGCAGATCCTGCTCACCCTGCTCATCCCGCTCGCCCTGCTGATCGGCCTGACGCTGCTGGACATCCTGCCGTCCGGCGACCTCGCCGGAGTGTCCAAAGCGGACTGGGTGACGCCGCGGATCTTCGCGCTCGCGGTCATGTCGTCGGCGTTCACCGGGCAGGCCATCGCGCTCGGCTTCGACCGCCGCTACGGGGTGCTCAAGCGGCTGTCGGCCACCGCCATCCCGCGCTGGCTGCTCGTCGCGGGCCGGATCGTCGCGGCCCTGGTCGTGGTGCTGCTGCAGGTCGTCGTGCTCGGCGTGGTCGCCGCATTCCTCGGGTGGAGCCCGTCGCCGGCGGGCATCGCCGAGGCGGTGGTGCTGCTGGTGCTCGGCACGCTGAGCTTCGGCGCGCTGGGCGTGCTGCTCGGCGGGTCGCTGCGCGCGGAGGCGGTGCTCGCGCTGGCCAACATCGTGTGGTTCGTGCTGCTGCTCGCGGGCGGCATCCTGCTCGCGCCGTCCACGCTGCCGTCGGCGGCCGCGACCGTGATCGAACTCCTGCCGTCCGGAGCGCTGGCCGAGGGACTGCGCGCCGCGCTCGTCGACGGGCAGTTCGCCGTCGGCCCGGTCCTCGTGCTCGCCGTGTGGGGCGTGCTGGCGGCAGCGGTGGCCGCGAAAACGACAAAACTGACATAACTCTAGGATGTTGCTGTGGCCCTGAGCTCCCTGATCGCCCGTCTGCCCTACCCGTCGCGCCCGGTGCAGCGCGCGATCGCCGTCGCCGCGATCGTGGCCCAGGCGGGCATCGGGGTCACCGGCTCGGTCGTCCGGGTCACCGGTTCGGGCCTGGGCTGCCCCACCTGGCCGCAGTGCTTCCCGGGCAGCATGGTCCCGGTCGCGCACCCCGAGTTCGACACGCTCAACCAGTGGATCGAGTTCGGCAACCGGCTGCTCACCGTCGTGGTCGTGCTGGTCTCCGCGCTGGCGGTGCTCGCCGCGTGGCGCGTGCAGATCGCCCACCCCGAGCGCAAGCGCCTGGTGAAGCTCGCCTGGACGATGCCCGGCGGGGTCGTGCTGCAGGCCGTGGTCGGCGGCATCACGGTGCTCGCGAAGCTCGAGTGGTGGACTGTCGCGATCCACTTCCTCGCCTCCACCCCGCTGGTGTGGCTCGCGGTGCTGCTGCTGCGCGCGTTCAACGAGGGTGACCAGCCGGCCCGCTGGCTCATCCCGCCGCTGGCGAAGAAACTGCTGGTCACGCTCGTCGTGGCGCTGTGGGCGATCCTGATCGCCGGCACCACCGTGACCGGCGCGGGCCCGCACGGCGGCGACCCGGAGACCCACCGGCTGGACGCGCCGATCGAGGTGCTCGCGCAGGTCCACGGCGGCCTGCTGGTCGCCTACCTGCTGGTGCTCGCGACCTTCGGACTGGTGCTCATGCGCGGCGGCACGCCGGCCGCGCTGTGGCGGCGTTACGCGATCGTGTGGGTGGTCGCGCTGGCGCAGGGTGTGCTGGGATCGGTGCAATACGCCCTCGGCATCCCGGAGGCGCTGGTGTCGCTGCACGTCCTGGGCTCGGCGCTGGTGATCGTGGCGACCGCCGCACTGTGGTGCGGCTGCCGCGACCGCGGCCCGGTCACCTCGGCCGGCCCGGCGCCGCGCGAGCCGGAGCTGACCGCGGCCCGCGGCTGACCGCGGCTGGGGCGAGGTTTCGTCGCCCGTCATGCGGTAGTAACGCCCGAGGGGGGTATTCGCCAAGACGGCTCCGTACGGTGGGGCCGGAGAGAGAGGTTACTGCCGCCCATGACGAAACCGCTGATCTCGCATCGCCGGTCCTCCGGTCAGATGATCGTGCTCAAAGCGTTCCTGCTGATCCCGTTCCTCGCCCTGATCACCGCTGTTCCGCTGGCGTGGGGCTGGGGCCTGACCTGGCTCGACCTGGGCCTGGCGGTGTTCTTCTACGTCGTCGCGACCCTCGGGGTGACGGTCGGCTACCACCGGTACTTCACGCACGGCGCGTTCAAGACCGGCCGTCCGCTGCGCGTCGCCATGGCGATCGCCGGCAGCATGGCGGTGCAGGGGTCGGTCATCTTCTGGGTGGCCAGCCACCGCCGCCACCACGCGTTCGCCGACCGCGAGGGCGACCCGCACTCCCCCTGGCTGTTCGGCACGAGCCCGGCGGCGCTGCTGCGCGGCTTCTGGCACGCGCACATGGGGTGGATGTTCCAGCGTGAGGTGACCAACTACGAGCGGTTCGCGCCGGACCTGCTGGCCGACGACGACCTGCGCGTGGTCAACCGGCTGTTCTGGCTGTGGATCGTGCTGAGCCTGGGCCTGCCGACGCTGCTCGGCGGGCTGCTGAGCTGGTCGTGGTGGGGCGCGGTGACCGCGTTCTTCTGGGCCGGGCTGGTGCGGATCGCGTTCCTGCACCACGTGACGTGGTCGGTGAACTCGATCTGCCACATGATCGGCGACCGGCCGTTCGCCAGCCGGGACAAGGCGGCGAACTTCTGGCCGCTGGCGATCCTGTCCATGGGCGAGTCCTGGCACAACTCCCACCACGCGGACCCGACGTGCGCCCGGCACGGCGTGCTGCGCGGGCAGGTGGACGTGTCGGCGCGGGTGATCTGGATCTTCGAGAAGCTGGGCTGGGCGCGCGACGTGCGGTGGCCGCGCGCCGAACGCCTCGCCGCGAAGCGGCTCGAACCCGCTTCCTAGTTCCTACAGGGCGTGCCCGGCCATCCGGCGACGGTGGCCGGGCCCGATCCGCGTGGAGTTGACGGTCTCGGCGTCCCACTCGGCCGGTTCCAGGTCCTCCACGGCCTCGACGAGCTTCTGGCCGGTCTCCACGGACGGGACGACGACGTCGCCCATCGCGCCGTCGTGGCCGACGAGCACCACGCGCGCCCCGGCGCGGCCGATGTTCTCCACGACGGCCTTGGCCGGCTTGCCGTGCTCGGCGACGAAGCGGCGGGCGGTCGTAAGCTGCTTGGCGGTGGGCGCCGGTGCCTCGGTCTCTTCAGCCATGTCGGCATCTTAGGGAAGATCCGCGCGGCCCACCCGGTTGTGCGAGGTGAACCCGACCACGTCAGGAGGACACAGGCGATGCCCACGGCAGTGCAGATTCGGCAGACCGGCGGACCCGAGGTGCTGGAGGCCGGTGACGTCGAGGTCGGCGATCCCGGGCCGGGCGAGCTGCTGGTCGACGTGGCCGCCGCGGGCGTGAACTACATCGACACCTACCAGCGGAGCGGGATCTACAAGATCGACCTGCCGGTCACGCTGGGCATGGAGGGCGCCGGGACGGTCGCCGCGGTCGGCGAGGGCGTGACGGGCTTCTCGGCCGGTGACCGGGTGGCGTGGCAGGGCGTGCTCGGCGGGTACGCGCAGCGGGCCCGGATCCCGGCGAGCGCGGCGGTCGCGGTGCCCGAGGGCGTGTCGCTGGAGACCGCCGCGGCGACGATGCTGCAGGGCATCACCGCGCACTACCTGGTGCGGTCCACGTACGAGGTGCAGGAGGGCGACACGATCCTGCTGCACGCGGCCGCGGGCGGCGTCGGCCTGCTGCTGACGCAGCTGGCGAAGGCGCGGGGCGCGCGGGTGATCGGCACGGTGTCGACCGAGGAGAAGGCGGCGCTGGCCCGCGAAGCCGGCGTGGACGAGGTGATCCGGTACGACCAGGTCGATTTCGCCGAGGAGGTCCGGAAGCTGACCGGCGGCGAGGGTGTGGCCGCGGTGTACGACGGGGTCGGCAAGTCCACTTTCGACGGAAGCCTGGCGAGCCTGCGGGTGCGGGGTTTCCTGGTGCTGTTCGGGGCGGCGAGCGGCCCGGTCCCGCCGGTCGACCCGCAGCGGCTGAACTCGGCGGGCTCGGTCTACCTGACGCGCCCGACGTCGGCCCACTACGTGCGCACGCGCGAGGAGCTGGAGTGGCGCACGGGCGAGCTGTTCGAGGCGGTCACCTCGGGCGCACTGAAGGTCCGCGTGGGCGCCAAATACGCGCTGTCCGACGCCGCGAAGGCGCACGAGGACCTGCAGGGCCGCCGCACGACGGGCAAGGTGCTGCTGATCCCGTAGTCAACCGGGGCGGGTTTCGGGCATGCGGATCGCGACCGCGATCCCGGAGGCGGCGGTGAGCACGGCGACGAGCGCCACCGCCGCCCGCACGCCCCACAGATCGGCGGCGAGCCCGGACACCACCGCCCCCACCGCGAAGCCGCTGTCCCGCCAGAGCCGGTAGACACCGACGGCGCGGGCCCGCCACGCGGGATGCGCGACGTCGCCGACCACCGCGAGCAGCGTCGGGTAGACCATCGCGGTGCCCGCGCCGAGCAGCACCATCGCCACCGCCCAGGTCGCGAAACCGGTGGCGAGCGCGGTCAGCCCGAGCGCGGCGGCCTGCACCAGCATGCCCGCGGTGATCAGGTGCTTGCGGCCCCAGCGGTCCGACAACGGGCCGGTGACGAGCTGCCCGGCGCCCCAGACCGCGGGGTAGAGCGCGGCGAGCACGCCGGCGCCGGCCACGGACAGCCCCGCGGTGACGAACAGGATCGGGAACAGGCCCATCGCGAGGCCGTCGTTGAGGTTGTTCACCAATCCGGCTTGGCTGGCCGCGGACAACGCGCGATCCCGCACGCTGGTGCGGGCGAACACGGCCCAGCCGCTCAGTTCTCCGGTGGCGGCGTGGGCGCGGGACTCGAAGCGGGCGTGGCCGCGTGTCTCCCGCACGAACACCGCGGTCAGGCCAAGGCCGAGCGCGACGTAGGCCGCGCCGAGGAGGAACGGGGCGGGGCGCAGGCCGTAGTGCGCGGCGAGGTAGCCGGTGGCGGCCGCGGTGATCGCCAGCGCGCCGTACCCGGCGGCCTCGTTGAGCCCCATCGCCAGTCCGCGCCGCCGCGGGCCGGCGAGGTCGATCTTCATGATCACGGTGGTCGACCAGGTCAGCCCCTGGCTGAGACCGAGCAGGACGTTGGCGGCGACGATCCAGCCCCAGTCCGGGGCGAGAGCGAGCAGCGCCGGCGCCGGCACGGCGGTCAGCCACCCGGCGAGCAGCACGGGTTTGCGCCCGTAGCGGTCGGACAGGGTGCCGGCGAGGTAGTTGGCGGCGGCCTTGGTGAGGCCGAACGCGAGCACGTAGGTGAGCAGGACGGTGTAGCCGGTCAGGCCGAACACCGGCCCCGCCAGCAGCGGGAGGACGGTCCGTTCCTGGCCCAGCACACCGCCGACCAGGGCGTTGACCGCGACCAGGAGGCTGAATTGGGCGAGGTTGGCGCGCAGGCCCAGCCGGACCGTCACGCGCCGGTCACCAGGGCGTTCCCGGTCGCGCGGGCCCACTCGGCGGGGCCGCCGGCCAGCACCACCGAGATGTCCCGGTGGCCGGCCTGTTCGAGGAGGCTCGCGGCGCTCATCGCCCGTTCGCCGTGGCCGCACATCACCACCAGTGGTTCCCGCGGCAGCTCGCGCGCGTCGAGGCGGCCCAGCTCGCGGTGCCGGGCGCCGGGCAGGTGACCGGCGGCGAACTCGGCGTCCTGGCGCACGTCGAGCACCGGCCGCCCGCCGACCCCGTCGGCCGTGACGACCCGCGCGCGCCGCACCGGCTGCCCGGCGGCGGTCCACGCGGCGAGCCCGCCGTCGAGCTCGCCTGCCAGGTCGGTGCGGCCGATCTTGACCGCCTGCCAGGCGATTTCGGCCGGGTCCTGGTCGCCGCCGCGCACGACGACGATCGGACGGTCGGAGGGCACGAGCCAGCCGAGCCAGGACGCGAACGCCGGGCGCAGCGGGATCGACAGCGCACCCGGCACGTGCCCGGCGGCGAAGTCGGCGGCGGGACGCGCGTCGACCACCACTGCGCCGTCGGCGGCCAGCGCGCGCACCCGGTCCACGTCGAGGCCGGGCAGGACCGGATCACCGGGCAGGACCACGCCGCGGCGGTTGGTGTCGGCCAGTTCCCGGAAGTAGGACGGGAAGCTGCCCAGCGATCCCCGCAGCGCGGCGACGAAGGCGTCCTCGTTTTCCGCGCGCAGCAAGGAGTTGCTCGCCTTCTCGGCGCCGATGGTGCTGGTGCGCCGCGCGCCGGGCGGTGCGGAGCAGAACGAGCCGGCGCCGTGGGTGGGCCACACCGCGACCTCGTCGGGCAGGGTCGCCAGCCGCCGCAGGGAGGCGTACTGCCGGCGGGCCAGCTCGTCGGTGCGGGCCGGGTCGACCAGGTCGGTGCGGGCCGCGGCCCCGACGATCAGGGAGCCGCCGGTGAACACCCCGACCGGGGCGGCGCCGTCGAGCAGGAGGAACGACAGGTGCTCGTGGGTGTGGCCCGGGGTGAACAGGGCGCGCAGGCGCAGCCCGCCCAGGTCGGTTTCGTCGCCCTCGCGCAGGCCGTCGTGGGTGAACTCGCGGTGCCCCGCGGCAGAGGCGAGGACGCGGGCGCCGTCGGTGGCCGCGAGCTGCCGGGCGCCGGAGACGAAGTCGGCGTGCAGGTGCGTGTCGGCGGCGAAGGCGAGCCGCAGACCACGGCGCGCGGCCGCGCGCCGGGCGGCCCGCAGGTCCAGGCTCACGTCGACGACCAGCGCCCGGCCGTCACCGAGGTCGACGAGGTAGGCCGAGTTGCCGAGCCCTTCGTCCACGAGGGGCAGGACGTCTACAGTGGACATGGTCGGTCACCGCCGCGGTTTGGTGGCCAGCACGGAAACGCTGCGCACGCCGTAGCTCGCACCGGCGTCGCGGTAGCGGTCTCGTGGGGCGGCGGCGTTGCCCACCACGGATTCCGGCAGCGGCGGTTCGCTGACGATGTCGGCGACGGCCGGCCGCAGCACCCGGGCGGCCTCGGCGAAGACGGCTTCCTTGTCCGGGCACAGGTTGATCACACCGTTGGAGATCACGCAGTCGGCGCTGCCGTCCGCCAGCGGGAGGTGCTCGATGTGCTCGTCCACGAACTCCAGTGTCGTGGCGCCCGACTCGGCGGCGAGGCGGCGGGCCTTGGCCGGCTGGGCCGGAGTGAAGTCGACGCCGATCACGTGACCGGACGGGCCGGTGAGAGCGGCGGCGCAGAAGGCGTCCATGCCCCAGCCGCTGCCGAGGTCGACCACGGTCTCGCCGGGGGCGAGTGCGGCGAGGTCGAAGAGGTAGCCGACCCCGGCGAAGGACTCGACCGCGGGCGCCGGGACCGCGTCGAGCACCGCGGGGTCGTAGCCCGCCCGGACGGCGTCCTCGCGCCCGAGCTCGAAGTGGAACCCCGCGCCCGGCTCCGTCGCGACCAGTTCGTACATCCGCTTGACCCGGGTCTCCAGGGCCCGGGTGTCCACGCCGGTGGTCATCGCGCACCTCCGCGCTTGTTCAAGTGAGTTCTTGAATAAGAGACCCGCGCCCGGTTGCTTGTCAAGAGTTCTCTTGAATATGCTGGTCGCGTGGGTGAGCGAGCGGCGAAGACCGAGCTGTACGACGCGCTGGCCGAGACCGCGAAGGCGCTGGCCAGCGGGCGGCGCGCGGAGCTGGTGGACGTGCTCGTGCAGGGTGAGCGGCCGGTCGACGAGCTCGCCGCCGAGATCGGCCAGTCGGTGGCCAACACCTCCCAGCACCTGCAGCGGCTGCTGCGGTCCGGCCTGGTGCGGACCCGCCGGGAGGGCACGCGCGTGTTCTACTCACTGGCCGGCGCCGCGGTGGCGCAGCTGTGGCTGGCGATGCGCGCGGCGGCCGAGCAGCACGTCGAGGGCCTGGCCCGGCTCGCGGAGGACTACGTCGGCGACCGGTCCGGCCTGGACACCATCACGCGCGACGAGCTGGACCGGCGGCTCCGCGACGGCGACGTGGTGGTGCTCGACGTGCGCCCCGCCCCGGAGTTCGCGGCGGGCCACATCCCGGGCGCGGTGTCGATCCCGATCGGCGAGCTGCGGGCGCGGCTGACGGAGGTCCCGGACGGCGCCCAGGTGGTCGCCTACTGCCGCGGCCCGTACTGCGTCTACGCGGACGAGGCGGTCCGGCTGCTCACCGAGGCGGGCCGCGGGGCGGCGCGCCTGGAGGACGGCTACCCGGAGTGGGCCGCGGCGCACGGCTGATACCCGCGCGGGAATTGTCCGCAATCCCGGCCCCGGCGAAGCTTCCGCCATGGATCTTGTCGAACGCTATGTCGCGCTGTGGAACGAAACCGACGCGAGCGCGCGCCGGAAGCTGATCGAGCTGCTGTGGTCCGAGGACGGCGTGCACCTGCTGCAACCGCCCCGGGAGATGCGGGACCGTGCGACCGCCCTCGGGTTCGGCCAGGCGGTCCTGGCGGCCCGCGGTCACGCCGCCATCGAACAGCGCGTGCGCCACGGCCACGAGGACTTCCTGGCGCCCGCCGGCGTCACGCTCAGAGCCCTCGGCAACACCGACCGCCTCGGCGACACCGTCAAGTTCAACTGGGAGCTCGCCGACGACACCGGGCAGGCGCGCAGCGCGGGACTGGAGATCCTGACCCTCGCCGCGGACGGGCGCATCGCCGTGGACCACCAGTTCTTCGAGAGCTGACCCCGCCCCCGGACGAGGAGGCGGGGCCGGACAGCTCACACGCTCACGGCGGCGCGGATCGTCTCCTTCAGGCTGCTCGTCGTCGCGATCACGGCCGTCGGTTCGTAGCCGCAGTGCGCCATGCAGTTCGCGCACCTCGGGTCCTTGCCGCGGCCGAACTTGTCCCACTCCGTCTCCTCGATCAGCTCCCGCCAGGTCTTGGCGTAGCCGTCGTCGAGCAGGTAGCACGGCCGCTGCCACCCCAGCAGCGAGTACGACGGGATCCCCCACGGCGTGCACTCCAGGTCCCGCTTGCCCTCGATGAAGTCGAGGAACACGGGCGAGTGGTTGAGCCGCCACTTCTTGCGGCGCCCGTCGGCGAAGGCCTTGGAGAACAGCTCCCGCGTCTGCTGCACCCCGAGGAAGTGCTCCTGGTCCGGGGCCTTCTCGTACGCGTACCCGGGCGAGAGCTGCATGTTGTCGACCTTGACCACGTCGTTGAGGTAGTCCAGCACGTCGATGACGTCCTGCGGGGTGTCGGTGTTGAAGAACGTGGTGTTCGTCATCACCTTGAAGCCCTTGGACTTCGCGAGCTGGATCGCGTCGACCGCGGCCTGGAAACCGCCCTCCTTGCGCACCGACGCGTCGTGCTTCTCCTCGAGCCCGTCGATGTGGACCATCCAGGTGAAGTTGCGGTGCGGCTTGAACTTGTGGATGTGCTTGGGCAGCAGCAGGGCGTTCGTGCACAGGAACACGATCTTGTTGCGCTCCAGCAGGATCCGCGTGATCTCGTGGATCTGCGGGTGCATCAGCGGCTCACCACCGGCGATGGACACCATCGGCGCGCCGCTCTCCTCCACGGCGCCCACGGCCTGCTGCACCGGCATCCGCTGCTTCAGCAGGTGCGCGGGCTGCTGGATCTTCCCGCAGCCACCGCACTTGAGGTTGCACGCGAACAACGGTTCCAGCTCGACCAGGATCGCAAACTTCTCCTTGCGCAGCAGCTTCTGCTTGGCCAGGAACGCACCCAGCCGGATCGACTGGCGTAGTGGCATGCCCATGGTCTAGCTCACCTCCCGGGGTAGTGTGAAAACCACGTCTTCATCGGCCTCCGCGCGCTCGGTCACCGTCGACCTGCCCAGCCCGCGAAGGCACCGCACCAGCTCCGCCACCAGGTCCGGTGGGGCCGAGGCGCCCGCGGTGATCCCGATCCGCTTCACCCCGGCCAGCCAGCGCAGGTCCACTTCGGACACGTCGTCGACGAGCCTGGCCCTGGTCCCCCGCCGCCGCGCCACTTCCACCAGGCGCACCGAGTTGGACGAGTTCGCCGAGCCGACCACGAGAACGAGGTCCGCCTCCTCGGCCACCGCCGTCACCGCGCGCTGGCGGTTGGTGGTGGCGTAACAGATGTCGTCGCGTCGCGGGCCCTCGATCCCGGGGAACCGCGAGCGCAGCACCGAGGCGATCTCGTCGGCCTCGTCCACGGCCAGCGTGGTCTGCATCGCGTAGGCCACGCCGCCCTCGGGGGCCCGCACGTGCGCGGCCGCTTCGGCGTCCTCGACCACCACGATCCGCTCCGGCGCCTCCCCGACCGTGCCCTCGACCTCCTCGTGGTCGGCGTGCCCGATGAGGAACACCGTGTCGCCGCGCCCGGTGTAGCGCTTGACCTCGGTGTGCACCTTCATGACCAGCGGGCAGGTCGCGTCGATCACGCGCAGGTCCCGTGCCTGCGCCGCGGCCCGCACGGCCGGGGCGACGCCGTGTGCGGCCAGCACCGTCGTCGCGCCGCGCGGCACCTCCCCGACCTCCTGCACGAACACCGCGCCCAGCGCCTCCAGCCGCTGCACCACGTGCGCGTTGTGCACCACCTGGCGGCGCACGTAGACCGGCGCGCCGTACCGCTCCAGCGCCCGCTCGACGATCTCGATGGCGCGCTCGACGCCGGCGCAGAACGAGCGCGGGCTGGCGAGCAGCAGTTCGCCCTCCCCCGCCGCCTCGCACCACTCGCGCAGCGCCGGGACCGCCGCCCGCAGCGACCGCAGTCCGCTCAGGCCACGCAGCACCGTGCCCGGCCGCCACAGCGGCTGGTCCGGGGTGTCCACAATGGCCCGCACGACCGCGACCGGACCGGGCAGCGACGCGAACTCCGCGGACTCCATGTCGACAGCCAGCGCGCCGTTTCGCGTGTACCTGGCCCGTTCCGCACCGTCCACGACGGAGGGCGCGGACGCGATCGGTCCGAGGTGGACGGTCAGCCCGAGCCGCCGCAGCGCCGCGGCGAGCACCGGCGCCGAGTGCAGCGGCACCCGCCCGTCCGGGCCGTCGATCTCGGTCGCCACCACCAGGTCGCCCGGCCGCACCTCCGGCACGAGCGCCCCGCCGACCCCGGCGACCAGGACCGGCCGTCCGGCCTCGGCCAGCCGCTGCGCCGATTCCGCCGCGCGGCGCGGGCCCATCCCGCCGCGCAGCACCACCAGGCCCGGCGTCCGCAGCGCGGAGGCCTCGACGCGCATCGGCGCGACCACGACGCCGGTCATGACCGTTCCAGGTACCGGCCGAGCGCGGTCACCGGGAACACCAGCCGGTACAGGTGGTAGTTGATGTAGAAGTCGCCGGGGAAGCCGGTGCCGGTGAACTGCGGCTCGTCCCAGGTGCCGTCGGCGCGCTGGGTCTGCGCCAGCCACCGCACGCCGCGCGCGGTCACCTCCGAGTCCCGCTCCCCCGCCGCGAGCAGCGCCAGCAGCGCCCACGCGGTCTGCGACGCGGTCGAGTCGCCGCGCCCGGCCCACGACGGGTCGCGGTAGGACCGCAGGTCCTCGCCCCACCCGCCGTCGGCGTTCTGGTGCTCGGCCAGCCACCGCACCGCCCGGCGGATCGCGGTGGCCGACGCAGGCACCCCGGCCTCGACGAGCGCGGGCACGACCGCGCCGGTGCCGTACACGTAGTTGGCGCCCCAGCGGCCGAACCACGACCCGTCGGGTTCCTGGTGGTCCAGCAGCCACTTCACGCCGCGGCGGCACTCCCGGCTGCTTGCCCTGCCCTCCTTGGCCAGCATCTCGACCACGTGCGCGGTGACGTCCGCGGACGGCGGGTCGATCACCGCGCCGAAGTCGCAGAACGGCAGCTTGGTGGTCAGTTCCTGAGTGTTGTCGGCGTCGAACGCGCCCCAGCCGCCGTCGCGGGACTGCATGCCGGTCACCCACGCCACAGCGCGGTCCAGCGCCCCGGACAGCCGCTCCCGGTCCGGATGCGCGACGCGGCGCAGGCCGAGCACGACCTCGGCGGTGTCGTCGGTGTCCGGGTAGAGGTCGTTGGCGAACTCGAACGCCCAGCCGCCCGGGTCGAGGTCGGGCCGCCGCACGGCCCAGTCACCGCGCACGGTGATCTCCTCGCCGAGCATCCAGTCGACGGCCTTGAGCACGTGCGGGTCGTCGGCGGGCGCGCCCGCGTCCAGCAGCGCGGTGATCGCCAGCGCGGTGTCCCACACCGGCGACTGGCAGGCCTCCAGCCGCCGCACGGTGCCCTCGGGC
Organism: Amycolatopsis sp. NPDC006125; assembly: GCF_040614195.1. Lineage (NCBI taxonomy): Bacteria > Bacillati > Actinomycetota > Actinomycetes > Pseudonocardiales > Pseudonocardiaceae > Amycolatopsis > Amycolatopsis sp. NPDC006125. The sequence goes on along the minus strand of NZ_JBEXTZ010000061.1, from coordinate 25,425 downwards.
GTCTCCTCGCGGATCAGGAACCCCTCCAGCCCCTGCAGGCCCGCGCGCATCGCCGGGTGGTCCAGCGAGTAGCCGAGCAGGTGCAGCGCGAGCAGGGAGTACACCCACGGCGGCTGGATGCCGCCCCACCCGCCGTCGGCCTCCTGCCTGGCCAGGATCCACTCCGCGGCCTGCCGCATGGCGAACTCCCGCACCGGCTTGACCGCGACCTTGGCGTAGAGGTGCAGGGCCTTGTCGAGGTAGTGGAAGGCGCCGGACCAGGTCCACGGCGCGACGAGCCCGCCGCCGCGCTTCACGCCGGTGCGCAGCTCATCGATGCCGAACGGCAGCGGGCGGACCGGCCGCAGGGTGCTGACCACGGTCAGCGGCACCACGGTCTGCCGCGCCCAGCAGCCCCAGTCGTAGACGTTGAGCGGCACCCAGGACGGCAGCAGCACCAGCTCGGGCGGCATGTTCGGCAGGTCGTCCCACGACCACAGCCCGAACAGCGCCAGCCAGATCCGGGTGAACACGCGGCTGGCCTCGACCCCGCCGCCCGCGCGGACGAACTCCGCCGCCCGCCGCATGTGCGGCTCGTCCGGCGAGTCCCCGGCCAGCCGCAGCGCGACCCACGCCTCCAGCGTGGTCGACAGGTCGCCGGGGCCGCCGTGGAAGGTGGCCCAGGTGCCGTCCGCGCGCTGCTGCGAGCGGATCCAGCGCGCGGCCTCCTCGGTCTCACGCGCGGTGCGGATGCCGAGGAACTCCCGCATCAGCAGGTCCTCGGCGTCCATGGTGACGTTGGTCTGCAGCTCGCCCTTCCACCAGCCGCCGTCGCGTTGCAGCCCCTTGAGGTGGGCGACCGCACGGTCCAGCGTCTCGGCGGCGCCGGCGGCGGATCTGGCCGCCGGGTCCGCGGTCTGCGTCATTCAGGCCTCCCTGGTCACGATGAACCGCGCGAGGGCCAGCAGCTCCTCGCGCACCCGTCCCGGGACCTCGGCGTCCTCGAGCTTCTGCCGTCCCGCCGCCATCCGGCGGTGGGCTTCCTCCAGCGCCCACGCCCGCCCGCCGGCCAGGTCGACCAGGTCGGCGGCGCGGCGCACGGCCGCGTCGTCGGCGACGTCGCCGCCGGTCAGCCACGCGGCCAGCTCCCGGCCGGGCGCGCCGCCGTGGGTGACGGCGTAGGTGACCGGCAGGCTCTTCTTGCGGGCCCGCAGGTCGGAGTGCACCGGCTTGCCAGTGACCGACGGCTCGCCCCAGATTCCGAGCACGTCGTCGACCAGCTGGAAGGCCAGGCCGAGGTCGGCGCCGAACCCGGCGAGCGCCTCGACCGTGCGGGCGGGCGCACAGGCGAGCACGGCGCCGATCGCGGAGCTGGCCGACAGCAGCGCGCCGGTCTTGCCGCCCGCCATGTCCAGGCACTCGTCGAGGGTGACGTCGTCGCGCTGCTCGAAGGCCACGTCGAGGACCTGGCCGCGGATCAGCTCGCCGACCGCCTCGGACAGCAGGCGCGCCGCGGCGACCGCGCCCGGTCCCTCGGCGTCCAGCAGGACCTCGTTGGCCAGGGCGAGCATCGCGTCGCCGGTGAGGATGGCGCTGGCCGCGCCGCGCACCGCCCACACGGTCGGCCGGTGCCGCCGCTCGGTGTCGCCGTCCATCAAGTCGTCGTGCAGCAGCGAGAAGTTGTGCACCAGCTCCACCGCGACCGCGCCGGGCAGCCCGGTGGCCGGTGGCGCGCCCGCGGCCTCGGCGGACAGCAGCGCCAGCGCGGGACGCACGGCCTTGCCGCCGCCGGAGGTCGGGTTGCCGTCCAGGTCGGTCCAGCCGAGGTGGTAGTAGGCGATGGCGCGGCTGGCCGGGTCGAGCCGGTCGACGGCGGCCCGCATCGCGGGCAGGACGGCCTGCCTGCCCTGCTGCAGGGAATCGAGTACAGCGGTCATGCGGGTATCCCTTCCGATCGGCCCGGCGCCCCCGCGGGGGTCCCGAGCACGGCTTGGGCGGCCGCCTCACCGCTGCGCACGGCGCCTTCCATGGTCGCCGGCCACCCGGTGGCGGTCCACGCGCCGGCCAGAACCAGCCCCGGGGCGCGGGTGCGGGCCTGTGGGCGCAGCCCCGCGCTGCCCGGCGCGGGACGGAACGTGGCGTGCCGTTCTCGTGTCACGAAGAAGTCGAGCACCTCCGCGTCGCGTGCGGCGGGCAGCACCTCGCGCAGCGCGGGCAGCAAGCGTTCCCGCAGCGCCCGCACCGGCAGGTCGATCTCCTCCTCGGCCGCGGACAGCGAGATCGCCAGGTACTGGCCGCGGTCGAGGCCGGCGGAGGCGGTGCGGTCGAACACCCACTGCAGCGGCGAGTCGACGACGGCGAAGAACGGCTCGTCCGTGACCGGGCGGTCGAGGACGACGTGCGCGTTGACGATCGGCGAGCTGCCCAGCGCGTCGGCGAAGTCCGCGGGCAGCCGGACTGCGCCCGCGGGCAGCAGTTTCGCCGCGACCGGGGGCGGCACGGCCAGCACGACCTGGTCGGCCTCGACCGGCTCGCCGGTCCCGATCCGCCAGGAGCCGTCCGCACGGGACAGCCCGGTCACCTTGGCGTTGAGCCGGACGGTGACGCCCGCCTCGGTCAGCCGGGCCAGCGCGGGCTCGCCGTGCAGCCGCCGCAGCGGGACGGTGGCCCAGCCGATGTCGGCCGCGTCCGCGTCGGTCAGCAGGCCCACCTGGAAGACGGTCGCGGCCAGGCCGAGCGACGCCCGCTCCGCGGGGGCGTTCAGCGTCGCGATGCCCACCAGGTCCCAGAGTTTGGTGATCGCCTCACGGCTCTGCCCGTGCGCGGACAGCCATTCGCCGAACGTGCGCCGGTCGGAGCTGGGCGCGGCCGGGTCGACCGACTTCAGCGCGAGCGCGGCGCCGGCGAAGCGCATCCGGTCGCCGAGGCCGAGCGGGGTGTAGCGCAGCACCGAGTCCGCGAGGTGCAGCGGCGCGGGCAACGGGTTGCGGCGCAGCCACACCGGACGGCGCAGCCGCGGCGAGCGCACCGGGATCTCCAGCCGCGGCTGGAGGTGCACGCGGTCCATCACCCCGAGCCGCCGCAAGAGATTCACGTACGCGGTGCAGCAGCGGAGGAACACGTGCTGCCCGTTGTCGACGTGCAGGCCGCCGCGGGTGAACGAGTGCGTCAGGCCGCCCAGCAGGCCGCGGGACTCCAGCAGCGTCACCTCGTGCCCGGCGTCGGCGCAGCGCAGGGCCGCGGTGATCCCGGCGAGACCGCCACCGACGACCGCGACCCGCTGCCTCATGCCGCCCGCCCGCCCAGCGCGCGGACCGCCACGCCCAGCTTTTCCCTGCCGGACAACGAAAGCCGCTTGTCGTACACCGCGGCGGGGTCGTCGGCGATCCGTTCCAGCAGCTGCCGGTAGATGCCGGCCATCGCCAGGCAGCACGCGCCGCTGCGGCGATCCAGCAGCGGGCCCAGCCGCATGCCGTCGGCGTACCACTCGCGGGCGCGGGCCGCGCTGTGGCGGATGAGGTTCGCCAGGCCGCCGTCCGGGTCGGCCAGCGCGCCGTCGGTGATCCGCAGCTCGACCCCGAACGCGTCGAGGTCCTCCTTCGGCAGGTAGATCCGGCCGCCCAGGAGGTCTTCGCGGATGTCGCGGAGGATGTTCGTCTGCTGCAGGGCGATCCCGAGCGCGTCGGCGTAGCGGGCGGCCTGCGGGTGCGGCTTGTGCCCGAACACGCCCAGGCACAGCCGCCCGATCGACCCGGCCACGCACCGGCAGTACTCGGTCAGCTCGTCGAAGGTGCCGTAACGGCGGCCCTCGATGTCCATCCACACGCCGTCGAGCAGCTCCTCGAACGCCTCCAGCGGCACCGGATAGCGGTGGGCGGCGTCGGCGACCGCGACCATCACCGGGTCGGTGCTGCGGTCCAGCGCGGCCAGCTCCTTGCGCACGATCTCCAGCTGCGCGGCCTTCTCCTCGACCGGCAGGTCGCCGTCGCCGATGTCGTCGACGCGCCGCGCCAGCGCATACACCGCGCACAGCGCCGACCGGCGCTGACGGGTGAGCAGCCGGATGCCCCAGTAGAAGTTGCGGGCCTCCGTCCTGGTGATGTCCTCGCAGGTGGCGTAGGCCTGGTCGATCGTGGGTGTCGTCATGTGAGCCGACCACCTTCCCGGATCCGTCGGACATGGGCGGACGGGCGCACCAGCAGGGCGGTCAGGTGCGCCAGGACGTCGGTCTTGCGCGGGCGCGGGGTGCCTGCCAGGACGTCCCAGCGGGCGCGGCGCAGCGCGTCGAGGGTGGCCAGTCCCCCGGCGATGTAGCCGGCCACGGCGAGCCGCGCCCAGCCGTGCAGGCGGTCCAGCAGCGCCGCGCCCTCGGTGAGGAGGTCGAGCGCGCGGGCGGTCTGGGCGGCGACGGCCAGCCGCACCGGGCGGCTCGTCGTGGTGGCGTCCAGGTCGGCCTCGGTGGCGCCGAACGCGGCCAGGCCGGTTCGCGGCAGGTAGACCCGCCCGTTGCGGCGGTCCTCGGCCACGTCCTGGCAGTGCTCGATCAGCTGGAGCGCGGTGCACACCCGGTCGGACAGGCGCTCGGCGACCGGGTCGCGCACGCCGAAGACGCGCAGCACGATCCGCCCGACCGGATCGGCGGAGAGCACGCAGTAGTCCTCCAGTTCGGCCTGCGTGGCGTAGGACGCGACTCGCTGGTCCTGGAGGTTCGCCCGCACGAGGCGATTGAACGGGTCGAGTTCCAGATCCCGCCGGTGAATCGCGGGAAGAAGATCACGCAATACCCGTTCGTGTGGTTGATCCCCCCGAAAGGCGCGTTCCAGATCGCGCTGGAATCGCAATAACCCGGGCGTGCGGTCCTCGATTGCTGACTCATCACCCAGATCGTCGATGACCCGGGCGACGTCGTACACCGCCACCAGGTCCGCGCGCAGGTCACGGGGAAGTATCCGCAGTGCTACCGGAAAGTTCTCGGCCCGCTCCTTTTCACGCAGCACGCGGTCGCCGACCGTGCCGGGACCAGGGGGTGCGGGAGCCATCGCCTCATAATCACTCCGCGGCCGCGTTCGATTCTTCGCTCCGGAAACAAAAATGGAGAAGCCACGGTTGTCACGAGCTGACAGTATTGACCCGGACGATGGACGGCACGCGGGCAGGCGAGTGGGGGTCCACGACATGGCGGGCAGACGAACGGAGACCAGCGACGGCACGCTGGCGGATCTGGCGAAGGCGACCTCGGAACGGTTGCCGCGCATGCTGGACGACGTGGCGCGGCTGCTGAACGAGCACTGGCCGGACTACGCGGAGTTCATCGTCACCGAACGGGACGAGGTCCTGGTCTCCGCCAACATGTTCCTGCAGCGGCTGCTGCGGATGGCCAAATGGGACATCGCGGAGCTGTCCGGCATCACCGACCACGGCGCGGACCGGTTCGGCGAGCAGCCGCTGTTCGAGGAGATCGGGCGGGCGCAGTGGCAGCAGGGCCGCGATCTGACGAGCCTGCTGTCGGCCTACCAGATCGGCGCGCGGGTGGCGTGGCACCACGTCGCCGAGGTCGCGCTCGAGGTCGGTGTCCCCTCCGACATGTTCGCCTCGCTGGCCGAGGCGGTGTTCATCTTCGTGGACCAGCTGTCCTCGGCGTCGGCGCGCGGTTACGTGCTGGAGCAGTCCGAATCCGCCGCGATGCGGGAGCGGTTGCGCGACGAGCTGGCGGACATGCTGCTGTCCGACCGCTCCGATTCCGCCGCGATCCGCGCCGCCGCGGCCAGGGTGGACTGGCCGCTGCCTCGGCAGGCGGCGGTCGTCCTGGTGGAGCCGGACAATCCGGTCGGCAGCGCGCTGCTGGGGCGGCTCGGGAACTCGTCGCTGCACGTCCGGCGGCAGCGGCTGGTCTGCGCCATCGTGCCCGATCCGGACGGACCGCAGCGGCGGGAGCGGCTGGCGTCGGCGTTGCGCGGCGCGGGCGCGGTGGTCGGGCACGCGGTGCCGCTGGAACGCCTGCCGGCCAGCATGCACGTCGCCGAGCTGGCCGCGCAGCTGCGCCGCACGCACGTGCTGGAGGACGATCCGGTGTTCGTGGACGAGCACCTGGACTCGATCATCGTGCACCGCGACGCGAAGCTCTTCGACGCGATGCGCCACCAGTGCCTCGCTCCGCTGGCGCACCTCGGGCCGGTGACGCGCAAGCGGTTGTGCGAGACGCTCGCCTGCTGGCTGCGGCACCTCGGCGACCGCCGCGCCATGGCGGAGGAACTGCACATACACCCGCAAACGGTGCGCTACCGGATGGCCCAGTTGCGTGAGCTGTTCGGCGAGAGCCTGGACGATCCGGACAACCGCCGCCGCCTCACCCTCGCGCTCGCCTGGGGCACTTCGGACCCCGGCGACGTGTGACGCGTCAGTCCAGTTCCGCCAGCACCGCGCGGAATTCGGCGAGGAAGCCGTCCACGCTGTCCACCAGCGCCGCGTCCACGGTGGCGCTCATGGAGAACGATCCGTACCACCCCAGCACGCCGATGGTGAACGGGGTGCCCGGCGCGAGCGGGATGATGGCGAACGCCGTGCGCAGCGGGAAGTCGCCGAAGTCCACCTGCCACGCGGCACCGGGCATGTTGGACACGGTGCCGTTGAAAAACCGTTCGTTGTAGACGGTCCGGGCGAACCAGCGGTGGAAGAACGCCGGCATCAGCCCGGCCAGCGTGTGCTGCACGAACCGGGACGCGATGACCCTCGTGCCGGTGCGCAACCGCTTGGTGGCCTTGGCGATCCGCTTCAGGCGCTCGGCTTCGGGCATGCCCCCCAGTGGGATGTCCACCATGACGGCGGCGGTGACGTTGCCCTCCGCGCCGGGCCGCGGCTCGGCGGCCATCAGCGTGACCGAGGTCAGCATCGACTCCGGCAGCGGCGCCACCGCGACCCGCCGCAGCGCGCCGGCCACCCCGCCCAGCAGCAGGTCGGTGACCCGCACGCCGTGCTTGCGCGCCAGCTCACGCACGTCGTCGAGCGGGATCTGCAGGGTGGCGTAGCGACGGTCCGGCGGGTCGCCCGCGGGCAGCCGCGTCTTGGGGCGCCCGTCGGTGGCCAGCTGCGCCAGGCCGACGGCGCCCGCGGCGGCCTTCTGCAGGGCGTTGGGCCGCTTGGTTTCGTTGAGCCCCTCGAGCAGGCTGGGCGAGTCGAACAGCTCCAGCATCAGGCTGATCGTGCCGATGCCGTCCGCCACCGCGTGGTGCACCAGCGAAATCACCGCCGCGGTGTTCTCCTCCACACCGCGCACGACGGCGAACCGCCACAGCGGCCGGTCCCGCGGCAGCGGCTCGCTCTGGAACCGCGCGACGAGCTTGTGCAGCTCCCCCATGCCACCGGGCGTGCCGTCCGGGCGGGTCAGGTCGAAGTCGGGGACGTGCCAGTCCCAGTCGATGTCCGGGTGCGGCACCCAGTGCTGGCGGCGCCAGGGCGAGTAGTCCGACAGGCGCTGCGCGTAGCGGGGCATCGCGGGCAGTTTGTCGCGGATGGCCTGCTGCACCCACTCCCGGGTCGGCCCGGCGGGGTGGGCGGTGGTGTCGAGCATGATGAGCCCGCCGACGTGCTGCGGGTACGCCGGGGTCTCGACGTGCAGGAAGAACGTGTCGGAGGCGGACACCCGGTCGACCGGCCGGGCGACCTGCGCGAGCCAGGTGGCCGCGGCGATGAACACCACGGCGGCGGCCGCGTCGATCCAGTAGTGGTTGCCGGTGGCGATGATGACCGCGAACGTGATGGCGACGTGCACCGCGCTGACGATCTGCACGACCCAGCCGCCGCGGATGCGCGCGAGGACCACTGAGACCCACAGCGCCCACCCGACGTGCAGGGACGGCATCGCGGCCAGCTGGTTGGCCCCCTGGAGCATCGGCGAGCCCCAGGACAGGAACGTGTTCCCGAGCCGCACGGTGTCGACGAACCCGGCGCCGTCGAGCATCCGCGGCGGCGCGACCGGGTAGAGCCAGAAGCAGGCGAGCGCAAACAGGTTGAGCCAGACGAAGCTGTTGCGCACCGAGCGGTAGTGGACCGGGTGCCGGGCGTGCACCCAGATCAGCAGGATGATCGCGCTCGCGATGTAGGTGATCGCGTACTCGTAGTTGGCGAAGACGCGGATCCAGCCCTGCTCGGCGAGCCACAGGTTGACCGGGAGTTCGAAGTCCAGGTGCATCCAGCGTTCGAACGCCAGCAGCGCTTCGCCGTTGGCGTGCGCCCGCGGTTCGCGGCCCGGCAGCGGGAACGCCTCGACCAGCAGGTAGATCCCGAACAGGCCGAGCCCGAGCAGCAGTTCACCCCACCAGCCCGGACGCTGGACGGCCGCCGCGCGGGCGTCCGGGACCACCGGGGACCGTGAGGTGGAACCGACGGTGAGCACACCGTCATATACCACGCTTCGTGGCCGGAGCGCTCGCGCGAATCACCGCTCGACCGCGTAGTGCAGGTGGGTGACGCCCGGCGCCGGGACGGCTTCGACGAGGCGGAGCCGCACGTGCGCGGGGAGTTCCCGGAAGTAGGGTCGTCCCGCGCCCAGCAGGACCGGGACCTGGTGGAGGACGATCTCGTCGACGAGGCCGGCCGCGAGCGCCGAGGTCACCACGCCACCGCCCATGAGGCCGACGTCCCGGCCGTCGGCGGCGTCGCGGGCCTGGGCGATCGCGTCCTCGATCCCGGTGGTGACGAGGGTCTGCCGGGTGCTGGTTTCCGCGGGCCGGTGGGTGAGGACGACGAGCCGCGCCTTCGGGTGCGGGCTGCCGCCGCCGAAGCGGTCGGAGTCCTCGTAGGTGGTGCGCCCGGCGACGATGGCGCCCACCCGGCCGGCGAGTGCGTCGAACACCCGGGCGCTGGGCTCGCTCAGCCGGAAGCCGTCGAAGACGCCACTCGGGGTGTCGCCGTCGAAGTACCAGTCGAACAGCATCCCGCCGTCGCCGAGGCCGTGGCCGGGGCGGGGGTCGCGGCCGGTGATGAAGCCGTCGACGGAGACGGCGTGGGCGGCGATGACCTTGCTCATCTCGGCGCTCCTAACGGGGTTCCTTCAAGAGACTCCGACGGTAGCAGTCTGAGTTCCTTCAGGGAACCCCAATTGCTAGAGTCGGGTCCATGCAGCGGACGAACTTCGGCGGGATGGCGTGCTCGATCGCGCGCACGCTGGACGTCATCGGGGAGCCGTGGTCACCGCTGGTGCTGCGGGACGTGTGGGCGGGGATGACCCGGTTCGAGCAGATCCAGGCCGACCTGGGCATTTCGCGGAAGGTGCTGACCGAGCGGCTGAACCACCTGGTGGAGCGCGGGGTGCTGGAGCGACGGCCCTACGACCGGCGGCCGCGCTACGAGTACGTGCTGACGGAGCGGGGCGCGGAGCTCGTGGAGGTCCTGATGGCGATGGCGCACTGGGGCGACCGGTGGCTGGCGGGCGAGGCCGGGCCGCCGGTGGTGTACCGGCACCGGACGTGCGGGTCGGTCAGCGGCGCCGGACTGCGCTGCGACCACTGCGGCGAGGCAATGCACGCCCGGGACGTCGACCTGCTGCCCGGCCCCGGCGCGGCGGCTTGACCGGGTGCCGCCGGGCGGACAGTGGCCCGCAAAGTTGGGGATGGGCGCGGGGCTGCCGCGAGGGCTCACGCGGACGTGAGGCTCGCACGCGGAGCATGCGGGGCGGGAACGCGGAACTCGCGGGCGGGGGCACGGGGCTCGGCACCCTGGAGCGCGGGGCTCGGCCGCGGAAGCGGCGAACGGGCCGCGGGCGTGGGGCGCGCGTGCACGTGGGGCTCGCGCGCGGAGCGTGCGTGCGGGAACGCGGAACTCGCGGGCGGGGCGCGAGGCTCGGCACCCTGGAGCGCGGGGCTCGGCCGCAGGAGCGGGGAGCTGGCGCGTGGGCGTCGGGCTCACGCGGGGGCGTGGGGCTCACGCGGGGGCGTGGGGCTCGTGCGTGGAGCGTGCGGGGCGGAAACGCGGAACTCGCGGGCGGGGGCGTGGGGCTCGGCCGCTGGAGCGCGGGGCTCGTGCCTGGAGCGTGCGGGGCGGGAACGCGGAACTCGCGGGCGGGAGCGCGGGGCTCGGCCGCTGGAGCGTGGGGCTCTCGCGCGCGTGGGACTCTCGCGCCGGTGGAGCTTGCGTCGGGAGCGTGCGCTCGCCGACAGGGGCGTCGGGCCTTGCCCGGGGCATGCGGCTCGCCCACAGGGCGCGGGGCCTCTCGCCCGGCAACCTCGCCCGCGCGCGGGTGGGCCTCACCCACCCGCGCGTGCGGCTCTCGCGCACGGGCGCGGCTCGTCCGCGGGAGCGCCGAACTGCCCGCGAGCGCGCGGCGGCGTCAGGCGGCGGCCGGTGCGGGGCTGTGGCGGCCGGCCAGCCGGAGCGTCACGCCGTCGCGGCGGAGTTTGCGCCATCCGTGGCCCACGCAGGCCGCGACGGTCAGCGCGGTGAGCAGCCCGCTGAGGATGCCGCGCGACATCAGGCCCGCCTCGACGCCCCAGTGCAGGAACCCGATGGTCATCGCGGCGTCGATGAGCCGCGAGCCGCCCCAGAGCAGTGCCACCTCGATGAACACGCGGTTCACCGTGCGGTGCTTGAACAGCTCCGCGGGCAGCCGCACGAAGTCCTTCGCCAGGCGCGCCGTGATGGGGCGCCCGATCATCGCGCTGCCGACGAAGATCAGGAACATCAGCACCGAGCCGACGGCCGGTTGCAGCACGTACACCACCGCACTGGACGTGACCAGCGCGAACGCCGCGCGTCCGACCAGCATCGCCGTGCACAGCAGCAGTGTGCGGGGCATGTCGCGCTTCATCAGGCGGCGCGCGCCGATCACGACGGCCGCCCAGCCCAGAACCGCGCACAGCGCGGGAACCAGGCCGACGAAATGCAACAACAACGCCAGCAGAACCGACGGGACGACGACCGTTTCCAGCAACAGGATCGCCGCATCCTTGATCGTTTTCCGCAGGTGCGGTATTTCGATCACCAAATGGCGGTCGCCGGACGACGCTCGGTGGTGCACGGGCTCCAGCCTCCAAGGGTCTGCCCTGGGTGCGCGGGGGCAGCGCACTCTCGACAGGCTCTGTAGGTTCCACCGCCCGCCGGGCCCGAAACCTACGCCGGATACCTGAATTAATCCTGAGCGAAGGAGTCCGAAGAACGGGACCGGGAGGGAACGGTTCCCGAGAATTTACCACTTCCGGGATAAACCCCGTGTTGGGCCGACCGGGTCGTCTCCGCCTGCACGCTCGGCGAGTGCGCGAGCCCGAACACGCCGAGGATCAACAACAGGGCCGCGCCGGCGGTCGCCGCGAGCGGGCCCGGCTCGGTCACCAGCGTCGCGTTGAACGCCAGTAGTCCCAGGAAATAGCTGGCCGCGGGGTTCACGATGGACATCACGGCGATCGCCGCGGACAGCGAACCCGACCCGTACGCCTGCTGCCCGAGCAGCAGCCCGGAGAAGGTCGACAGCGCCAGCACGTACCCCGGCCAGGTGAGCGCGGTGTGAGCGACACCCTCGTTCAACAGCAGGTCGGTGGTCACCTTCATCATGGCCGCGCTGATCGCGTAGCAGATGCCTGCCGCGGTGGCGATGAGCGCGCTGTGCAGCAGCGGGCCCCGGTTCTGGGCGACCTGCACGAGGGTGACGACGGTGGCCGCGGCGATCAGCACTGCGATCAGCAGGCGGCCCTGGTCCGGCGACCCGCCCAGCGGCGCGGTGCCCTCGACCGCGAGGAACACCACCACCCCGCCGGTGATGGCGAGCCCGGCCAGCCAGTCCCGCAGCGGCGGCCAGCGGCGGATCGCGGCCGAGGCCATCGGCAGCGCGAAGAGCAGTTCGGTGACCAGCAGCGGCTGCACGAGCGCGATCGACCCGAAGTGCAACGCGGCGGCCTGGCTGAAAAAGCCCAACAGGTTCGTGGCCCATCCCGCGAGCCACACCCTCTTGCGCAACAGCTTGCGGATCAGCCACAGTACGGGGACGCGATGTCGCGCGGCGCGCCCCTCGACGTCACTGTCGGCAACCTCGATCACCGCGCGTCGCTGCAGCGCGGCTGACGCCGCGAACAGGAACGCCGCGGCGAATCCGAGGAATACCGGGACTAACACGTCACTTGTCAGCGCTTCCAGTGGCGGAAAGATTCCGGGAACTCAGTCCGAACCCCCGAACCGGGCAGATAGTGCACGGTACACCGAGGGCACGGTCCCCCGCACCGCAATTGGCAATCTCAGCCAACGCGGCACGTACTGCTCGGCCCGGTCCGCCGTGATCGCCGCCAGCACCGCCGCGGCCACCTTGTCCGCGGGCACCGGCCTGGGGCTGCGCCGCTGGTAGGGACGGCCGCGGCGGGCGAAGAACTCGGTGTCCACCACCCCGGGCACGACCACCCCGACCCGCACCCCGGTACCGGCTAGTTCCAGCCGCAGGCTCTCGGCGAAAACGTCCACCCCCGCCTTGGTCGCCGAGTACACCGACTCCCCCGCCACCCCGGCCCGGCCCGCGATGGATGTGACGAAGACCACCGCCGCCCGGGGCCGGTCGAGCAGCGCGGGCAGCAGGGCACGGGTCAGTTCGACGGGTGCGGCGAAGTTCACGGAGAGCAACCGCCGCACGTCGGCACCGGACATGCCGGACACCGGGCCGGCGTAGCCCATCCCGGCGTTGTTGACGAGCACGTCCACCCGCCCGGCCCGCGCGGCGATCTCCTCCGCGGCGGCCTCGACCGCGCCGGGCTCGGCGAAGTCGGCGCGGACGGCGACCCCGCCGGTGCGCTCCGCGAGCGCGTCCAACCGGTCGCCGTCACGCCCGTGCAGCACGAGGCGAGCACCTGCCTCGTGCAGCCGGAGCGCGGTGGCCGCCCCGATGCCCGACGAGGCGCCGGTGACCACCGCGACCGCTCCGCGGACGTCCATGGGTCAGCCTCCGATCCGGGCGGCGTTCCCGCCCGCCGAGCCCAGCGCCGCGAGGGACGAGCCCGGCTGCCGCCGGTCAGGCTCCCCCGCGGCTGCCACCGGACGTCAGCCGGTGACCTGGACCGCGTCGACGACGAAGACGAGCGTCTCGTTCGGCTTGATCGGGCCGTTGCCGCGGGCGCCGTAACCGAGGTCCGGCGGGATGACCAGCAGGCGGCGGCCGCCCTGCTTGATGCCCTCCAGGCCCTGGTCCCAGCCCGGGATGGCGGTGCCCTCGCCCAGCGCGAACGAGAACGGCGCCGAGCCGAACGAGTTCTGCTGGTCGACCTTGTCCGACCAGGTCACCAGGTCGTAGTCCATCTGCAGCGTGCTGCCCGCGTGGGCGGTGGCGCCGGTGCCCGGCTTCAGGTCCTTCGTCAGCAGCCTGGTCGGCGCGCTGCAGGTGTCCGGGATCGTGATCGTCGGCTTGGCGCCGAAGTCACCGGTCACGGTGATGTCGTCCGCGGTGCACTCGTGCGCGGCGCTGCCCGTGTCGTGCCCCGCCGAAGCGCTCGCGGACGCCCCCGCCGGCTCGGGAGCCGGGTAGGTCGGGCCGCCTCCGGGCGGGAAGGACGACGGTTCCTGGTCGGGCGCGCAGGCCCCGAGAGCGAGGGCGGCTGCCGCCGCGAGCACGATCTTGCCAGCGTTACGCATGGCGACACCTTAACCGGGCGTTGACGTCGGCCGTCCGGCGGAGTACAAGATGCCGAGCCGTTGCGTGGCACGGGTGTAGGCGACGTAGAGGTCGTTCCAGCCGCGCGGCGACTCCGCCACGATCTCCTCCGGCGCCAGCACCACGACACCGTCGAACTCGAGCCCCTTGGCCTCGGCGACGGTCAGCACCGACACCGCGTCGCCGTGACCGTCCAGTTCGGACCGGACCGCGCCCAGCCTGGCGGCCGGGACCAGCACCGCGACCGTGCCGCCGTCCGCGGCAGCCACCTCTTCGTCCACGATGGACGCCAGTGGGCGCTCGCCGAGCGGCGCGCCCCACGGCTCGACGCCGGTTTCCCGCACCGATGTCGGCACCCGCAGGTCCGGGTCGACCTCGCGCAGCGCCTCGGCGGCGCGGTTCATGATCTCCACCGGGGTCCGGTAGTTGACGGTCAGCTCACGCAGCCGCCAGCGGTCCCCGACGTAGTGGCCGAGCATGTCCCGCCACGACGACGCCCCGCCCGGCGCGCCGGTCTGGGCGACGTCCCCGACGACGGTCATCGACCGGCTCGGGCAGCGGCGCATCAGCAGCCGCCAGTCCATCGCCGAGAGCTCCTGCGCCTCGTCGACGATGACGTGCCCGAACGTCCAGGTGCGGTCGCGGGCCGCGCGCTGCGCCGCGGTCAGGTGGCTGCTGCGTTCCTGCCGCTCGGCGAACAGCTCGGCGTCCAGGATGTCGGCGATGTTGATCTGGTCCTCGTCCAGGAGCTCCTCGTCCTGGTCCATGATGTCGAGCACACCTTCGGCGTAGGCGCGCTCCTCGCGCTCGCGCCGCTCGCGCGCGGCGCGCTCGGCCTCGTCGTCCTCGCCGAGCAGCTCGGCCAGCTCGTCGAGCAGCGGCACGTCGCCCGGTGTCCAGGGCGAGCGGGCCGGGCGCTTCAGCGCCGCGCGGTCGGCGTCGGAGAGCAGCCCCTCGGACGCGGACAGCAGGCGGTCCGGCTCGGCGAACAGGTCGCGCAGCAGCCGCTGCGGCGTGATCTTCGGCCACAGCTCGTCGATCGCGGCGGCGACGGTCTCGGATTCGGCGAGCTCCTTGCGGATCTCGACCCGGTCCCCCGCGTCCAGCACCGGCGCGTCGGCGTCTTCGCCCTCGGCGAGCGGGATGTCGGGGACCCCCTCGAAGAGGTCGACCTCCATGCGCACCGCGGCCCGCTCGGTCAGCGCGTCCAGCATCGCGTCGACGAAGACGCGGCGTGCCAGGTTGTGCGGGCGGCGGGTGCGCCGGGCCTTGGCGCGCGCCCGCTCGACGACGGCGCGGTCGAGCACCAGCACGTCGTCGTCGAAGGCGACCTCGAACCGCTCCTCCGGCACCCGCTGGCGGTCGGCGACGGCCCTGGTGAGCACGTCGACCATGGCCAGCCTGCCCTTGACCTCGGCGGCCGCGCGGCTGTCCGCGCCGCGCGCCCGGATGCCGGGGAACAGCTGCCCGATCGTGGACAGCAGCACCCCGGTCTCGCCCAGCGACGGCAGGACCTGGCCGATGTAGTGCAGGAACGTGCTGTTCGGCCCGACCACGAGCACGCCGCGGGAGGCGAGCTGCTGGCGGTAGGTGTAGAGGAGGTAGGCGGCCCGGTGCAGGGCCACGGCGGTCTTGCCGGTGCCCGGCCCCCCCTGGACCACGACGACGCCACTGAGGTCGTCCCGGATGATGTCGTCCTGCTCGGCCTGGATGGTGGCGACGATGTCGCTCATCTCACCCGTGCGCTTGCGCTCCAGCGCGGCCAGCAGGGCGGCCTCGCCTGCCAGGCCCAGGTCGGCCTGCTGCCCGTCGACGGCGCGCAGGTCGAGGATCTCGTCGTCGAGACCGACGACCTTGCGGCTCAGCGTGCGGATGTGCCTGCGGCGCCGCACGCCCTCCGGCGAGGCGGCGGTGGCCAGGTAGAACGGCCGCGCGGCCGGCGCGCGCCAGTCCAGCAGCAGCGGCTCGTAGTCGCCCTCCTCGTCGAACAGGCCGAGCCGCCCGATGTAGGCGGGCGCCTGTTCGTCGTGGAAGTCGAGCCTGCCGAAGCACAGGCCCTGCTCGACGGAGCCGAGCTGCGCGAGCCGCTCGTGGTGGAGGCTGCTGGCGGCGTCCCGCTCGGCGCTCTCCTGCGGGGTTTCGCCGTGCGAGCGCAGCGCCCGCTCCAGGCGCCGCTCAGCGGTGGTGCGCTCGGCGTCGAGCCTGCGGTAGAGCATGGACACGTAGTCCTGCTCGTGCTGAAGGTCGGTCGTGTTCTGGGGTTCCCGGTCCTCAGCCACGGACAAGAGCAACCTGCTTTCGGCATCGGGTGACAAGTCGGCCTGGAACCCAACGAAGGCGAGCGCCGGAAGATTCCCGGCCGCGCGTCAGAACGGCAGGCCGAGCGTGGGCAGACCGATCGCCGAGTCGACCGCGAGCGCGCAGAACAGGATCATCAGGTACGTGTTCGACCGGTGGAACAGGGCCATCGGCTTGGTCTCCACGCCGCGCTTGACGCCCGAGTAGAGGCGGTGCGCGTAGAAGAGGAACCAGGACCCGGCCAGCACCGCGAAGCTCGCGTACAGCCAGCTCGTCGCGGGCAGCAGGAGCAGCGTCCAGCCGACCATCACCCACGAGTAGATGAGGATCTGGCGAGCCACGTGCTCCGGCGTGGCGACCACCGGCAGCATCGGCACGCCGGCGCGCTCGTAGTCGTCGCGGTACTTCATGGCCAGCGCCCAGGTGTGCGGCGGCGTCCAGAAGAAGATGACGGCGAACATCACGAACGCGGGCCACTGCACCGTGCCGGTGACCGCGGCCCAGCCGATCACCACCGGCATGCAGCCCGCCGCGCCGCCCCACACCACGTTCTGCGCCGTGCGCCGCTTGAGCACCAGCGTGTACACGAAGATGTAGAACAGGATCGTCGCGATCGCCAGCACGGCGGCCAGCAGGTTCACCGTGAAGTACAGCATCGCGAACGAACCGGCGCCCAGCGCCAGCGCGAACACCAGCGCGTTGCGCCGCGGCACCGAGTCGCGGACCAGCGGGCGCCGCTTCGTCCGGTTCATCACCTTGTCGATGTCGGCGTCGATGACGCAGTTCAGCGCGTTCGCGCTGCCCGCGGCCATGGTGCCGCCGACCAGCGTCGCCAGGATCAGCCACGGCGACGGGATCGTGCGCGCGGCGAGGAACATCGCCGGGATGGTGGTGACCAGCAGCAGCTCGATGACCTGAGGCTTGGTCAGGGCGACGTAGGCGCCGACGATCCGGCTCACGCGCCGCAGACCACGCGGGCGCTCGCCTCCGGGGTCGACAGCGCTGGTGCTGTCACTGCGCCCGTGCGCAGCGTTCACCAACGACAATTCCGCTCCCTGAGTCAGATTCGGGGGCACCGGGGCAGCCCGGCACCGCAACCGATCGTAATCGCCGGGTTCGCACCCCGCGCGCACCGGGGTGGGCCAGCCGCGTGTGTCGGCCCCGGAGGCGCCGGGTACCCGACCTACTAGGCTGGCGCCGGGGGTTGCGCTTGTGGTCGTGCGCACGCCCGCTAGCAGGAATATCGTCTCTTCGGGATCGATTGAGATGAGTGGAGCCTGCGCGCGCGAAGACCCCCACGAACAGAAGAGTTGCCACCGAGAAGGACGGGGAGTTCGAGTTCAGTGTCCGATATCGCCTCCATCAGCGAGAACAACCCACTGCTGCGGCGGAACCTGCCCGCCGACTGGACCGACCTCGACACCCGTGCGGTCGACACCGTCCGGGTGCTGGCCGCCGACGCGGTCGAGAACTGCGGCAGCGGTCACCCCGGCACCGCGATGAGCCTGGCGCCGGTGGCGTACTCGCTCTTCCAGCGGATCATGCGCCACGACCCGAGCGACCCGGAGTGGCCGGCGCGTGACCGGTTCGTCCTGTCCGCCGGGCACTCCAGCCTGACGCTCTATATCCAGCTGTACCTCGCCGGCTACGGCCTCGAGCTCGAGGACCTCAAGCAGCTGCGCAAGTGGGGCTCGCAGACCCCGGGCCACCCGGAGTACCAGCACACCAAGGGCGTGGAGACCACCACCGGCCCGCTCGGCCAGGGCCTGGCCAACGCGGTCGGCATGGCGATGGCCGCCCGCCGCGAGCGCGGCCTGCTCGACCCGGACGCCGCGCCCGGCGAGAGCATCTTCGACCACCACATCTTCGTGATCGCCTCCGACGGCGACATCGAGGAGGGTGTGACCTCCGAGGCGTCGTCCATCGCGGGCCGCCAGGAGCTGGGCAACCTGGTCGTCATCTACGACGACAACAAGATCTCGATCGAGGACGACACCAACATCGCGCTGTCCGAGGACACCGCGAAGCGGTACGAGGCCTACGGCTGGCACGTCCAGGTCGTCGAGGGCGGCGAGGACGTCGTCGCGATCGAGGAGGCCATCGCGGCCGCCAAGGCGGAGACCACCCGCCCGTCGTTCATCCTGCTGCGCACCGTGATCGGCTACCCGGCGCCGAACAAGATGAACACCGGCAAGGCGCACGGCGCCGCGCTGGGCGCCGAGGAGGTCGCCGCGGTCAAGGAGATCCTCGGCTTCGACCCGGAGCGCAGCTTCCAGGTCGACGACGAGGTGATCGCGCACACGCGCAAGGCACTGGACCGCGGCAAGCAGGAGCGCGCCGCGTGGCAGGAGCGCTTCGACGCGTGGGCCGCCGCCAACCCGGAGCGCAAGAAGCTCGCCGACCGGCTGGCCACCCGCGACCTGCCCGAGGGCTGGGCCGAGAAGCTGCCGAGCTGGGAGCCCGACGCCAAGGGCATCGCGACCCGCAAGGCCTCCGGCGAGGTGCTCAACGCGCTGGCCGACGTGCTGCCGGAGCTGTGGGGCGGTTCGGCCGACCTGGCCGAGAGCAACAACACCACCATGAAGGGCGCCGACTCGTTCGGCCCGGAGAAGGCCTCCACCGGCATGTGGCAGGCCAACCCCTACGGCCGCACGCTGCACTTCGGTGTCCGCGAGCACGCCATGGGCTCGATCCTCAACGGCATCGCGCTGCACGGCGGCACCCGGCCCTACGGCGCCACCTTCCTGGTGTTCAGCGACTACATGCGCCCGCCGGTGCGGCTGGCCGCGCTGATGCACGCGCCGGTCATCTACGTGTGGACGCACGACTCGATCGGCCTCGGCGAGGACGGCCCGACGCACCAGCCGATCGAGCACCTGGCCTCGCTGCGCGCCATCCCGGGCCTGAACGTGGTCCGGCCCGCGGACGCCAACGAGACCGCGGGCGCGTGGAAGGCCGCGCTGGAGGACAAGCGCCACCCGTCGGGCCTGGCGCTGACCCGCCAGAACGTCCCGGTGCTCGAGGGCACCGCGGCGGACAAGGTCGCCAAGGGCGCCTACGTGCTCGCCGACGCCTCCTCCGGCGCTCCGGAGGTCGTGTTGATGGCGACCGGTTCGGAGGTCCAGCTGGCCGTCGAGGCCCGCAAGACGCTCGAGGCCGACGGCGTGCCCACCCGGGTCGTGTCGGTGCCGTGCGTCGAGTGGTTCGAGGCGCAGGACGAGGCGTACCGCGAGTCGGTCCTGCCCAGCGGGGTGAAGGCCCGCGTGTCGGTCGAGGCCGGCATCGCGCAGCCGTGGTACCGCTGGGTCGGCGACGCCGGTGAGATCGTCTCGATCGAGCACTTCGGGGCCTCGGCCGACTACCAGACCCTGTTCCGCGAGTTCGGGTTCACCGCCGACGCCGTGGTCGACGCCGCGCGCCGCTCGCTCGCCAAGACCAAGAACTCCTGAATCACCGCAAAGGGGATGAAGTCATGAGCGACAACCTTGCTCAGCTGACGCAGGCCGGCGTGTCCATCTGGCTCGACGACCTGTCGCGCGAACGGCTGAACTCCGGCAACCTGGCCGAGCTCATCCGCGACCGTCACGTGACCGGCGTGACCACCAACCCGACGATCTTCGCCAACGCGCTGGCCGACGGCGAGTCCTACGACGCCCAGGTCCGCGAGCTGGCCGCCCGCGGCGCGGACGTCCACGCCGCCGTCCGCGAGCTGACCACCACCGACGTGCGCAACGCCGCGGACCTGTTCCGCGACGTCTACACCCGCACGAACGGGGTGGACGGCCGCGTGTCGATCGAGGTCGACCCGCGCCTGGCCCGCGACGCCGACAAGACGGCCGCCGAGGCGCAGGACCTGTGGAAGACCGTCGACCGGCCGAACATCCTCGTGAAGATCCCGGCCACCGAGGAGGGCCTGCCCGCGATCACCAAGACCCTGGCCGAGGGCATCAGCGTCAACGTCACGCTGATCTTCTCGGTCGAGCGCTACCGCAAGGTGATCGAGGCGTTCTTCGCCGGGCTGGAGCAGGCCAAGGCCAACGGCCACGACCTCGCGACGATCGAGTCGGTCGCCTCGTTCTTCGTGTCCCGTGTGGACAGTGAGATCGACAAGCGGCTGGACGCGATCGGCACCGACGAGGCCAAGGCGCTGCGCGGCGAGGCCGCCATCGCCAACGCCCGCCTCGCCTTCGCCGCCTACGAGGAGCTGTTCGCCACCGACCGCTGGCAGGCGCTGGCCGCCGCGGGCGCCCGGCCGCAGCGCCCGCTGTGGGCCTCCACCGGCGTGAAGGACCCGTCGTACTCGGACACCCGCTACGTCGACCAGCTCGTCGTCGCGGGCACGGTCAACACCATGCCGGAGAAGACGCTGTTCGCCGCCGCCGACCACGCGAAGGTCGAGGGCGACAAGGTCACCGGCACCGGCGCGCAGGCGCAGGAGGTGTTCGACAAGCTCGCCGCGGTGGGCATCGACATCCCCGACGTCTTCCGCACGCTGGAGGACGAGGGCGTGGAGAAGTTCGACAAGTCCTGGGCCGAGCTGCTGGAGACCGTCACCGGGCAGCTCGAGAAGGCGAAGGGCTGACGCCGTGGTGGGGGAAGAGCTGACCGTCACGATCAGCGACGAGGAGCTGGCCGCGCAAGCGGCCCCGCTGGTCGACGAGCTCGTCGCCGACCAGGTCGCGTCCAAGGTCGCGGCGCAGGACCCCACCCTGTGGGGCGCCGACGCCGAGTCCGAGGCCTCGATCCGGCTGTCCTGGACCACGCTGCACAAGTCGTCGCGCCCGCTGATCGGCGAGATCGAGGCGCTGCGCGAGGAGCTGCGGAGCGAAGGCGTCGACCGGATCGTCCTGGCCGGCATGGGCGGCTCGTCGCTCGCGCCGGAGGTCATCGCGGCCACCGAGAACGTCGCGCTGACCGTGCTGGACACCACCGACCCCGGCCAGGTCGCCGACGCGCTCGCCGGCGACCTCCAGCGCACGGTGCTGGTGGTGTCGTCGAAGTCCGGCGGCACGGTGGAGACCGACAGCCACCGCCGGATCTTCGCGAAGGCGTTCGCGGACAACGGGATCGACGCGGCGCGGCGGATCGTCGTGGTCACCGACCCCGGTTCGCCGCTGTCGGAGCTGGCCGAGAAGGAGGGGTACCGCAAGGTGTTCCTCGCCGACCCGCACGTCGGGGGGCGCTATTCGGCGCTCACCGCGTTCGGGCTGGTGCCGGCCGGGCTGGCCGGGGCGGACATCGCCAGGCTGCTCGACCAGGCCGCGGCCGCCGCGCAGGTCCTCGGCGCCGACAGCGCGGACAACCCGGCGGTCAAGCTGGCCGCCGCGTGGGGCGCCGCGCACAACGCCGGTGCGGAGAAGGTCGTGCTGGCCGACACCGGCTCCGGCATCACCGGCTTCGCCGACTGGGCGGAGCAGCTGATCGCGGAGTCCACCGGCAAGCTCGGCACCGGCCTGCTGCCGGTCGCCGTGGACGGCCCGGCCGCGCCCGGCTTCGCCGACGCGGGCGCCGACGCGACCCCGGTCGCGATCGGCCCGGTCACCGGCGCCGCCAAGGTGGCCACCACCGGCTCGCTCGGCGCGCAGTTCCTGCTGTGGGAGTTCGCCACCGCGATCGCCGGGCGGCTGCTGAAGATCAACCCGTTCGACCAGCCGGACGTGGAGGCCGCGAAGAAGGCCGCCCGCTCGCTGCTGGACGACCCGTCGAAGCTGACCGGCGGCGAGACGCCGACCGCGGTGGACGACGCGGTGGAGATCTTCGCCCCGGCCGGGGTCTCGGGCGACGGCTCGCTGTCCGACGTGCTGCGGGAGTTCCTGGCGACCGCGCCGGAGGGCGGCTACCTCGCGGTGCAGGCCTACCTGGACCGGCTCGACGACGCCTCGGCGGCGCTGCTGCGTCCCGAGCTGGCGAAGCGGACCGGGCTGCAGACCACCTTCGGGTGGGGGCCGCGGTTCCTGCACTCGACCGGCCAGTACCACAAGGGCGGTCACCAGAACGGCATCTTCCTGCAGATCACCGGCGCGAACGAGGACGACCTCGACGTGCCGGACCGGCCCTACACCCTGGGCCAGCTGCAGCACGCGCAGGCGCTCGGCGACGGCCAGGTGCTGACCGAGCGCGGCCGTCCGGTGCTGCGGCTGCACCTGACCGACCGGGCCGCGGGCCTGGCTGAGCTCATGCGCGCGGTACAGGAGGCTGAGTGAGCACGAAGGGGTGGAGCAACCCGCTGCGGGATCCCCGCGACAAGCGGCTGCCGAGGATCGCCGGGCCGTCCAGCCTGGTGATCTTCGGCGTCACCGGTGACCTCTCCCGCAAGAAGCTGATGCCGGCCATCTACGACCTGGCCAACCGCGGGCTCCTGCCCGCCGGGTTCTCGCTGGTCGGCTTCGCGCGGCGGGACTGGGAGAACGAGGACTTCGGGCAGCTCGTGCACGACGCGGTCGCCGAGCACGCCCGGACCCCGTTCCGCGAGTCGGTGTGGAACCGGCTCGCCGAGGGCATCCGGTTCGTGCAGGGCACGTTCGACGACGACGACGCGTTCGACCGGCTCGCCCAGACCGTGCGCGAGCTGGACGCTGAGCGCGGCACCGGTGGCAACACCGCGTTCTACCTGTCGATCCCGCCCAGCGCGTTCCCGGTGGTGACCAAGCAGCTGGCCCGTTCGGGCCTGGCGCAGTCCGACGACGAGTCGTGGCGCCGCGTGGTGATCGAAAAGCCGTTCGGCCACGACCTGGCCAGCGCCAAGGAGCTCAACGCGATCGTCAACGACGTCTTCCCCGAGGAGTCGGTGTTCCGCATCGACCACTACCTCGGCAAGGAGACGGTCCAGAACATCCTCGCGCTGCGCTTCGCGAACCAGCTGTTCGAGCCGATCTGGAACGCCAACTACGTCGACCACGTGCAGATCACCATGGCCGAGGACATCGGCCTCGGCGGTCGCGCCGGGTACTACGACGGCATCGGCGCGGCGCGGGACGTGATCCAGAACCACCTCCTCCAGCTGCTCGCGTTCACCGCGATGGAGGAGCCGCTGTCGTTCGAGCCGCGGGCGCTGCGGGCGGAGAAGATCAAGGTCCTGCGGGCCACCAAGCCGATGCAGCCGTTCGCCGAGACGACGGCGCGCGGCCAGTACACCGGCGGCTGGCAGGGCGGCAAGAAGGTGCCGGGCCTGCTGCAGGAGGCCGGGTTCGCCAAGGACTCGACCACCGAGACCTACGCCGCGGTGTCGCTGGAGGTGCAGAACCGCCGCTGGGCCGGGGTGCCGTTCTACCTGCGCACCGGCAAGCGGCTGGGCCGCCGCGTCACCGAGATCGCCGTCGTGTTCAAGCGGGCGCCGCACCTGCCGTTCGACTACACCTCGACGGAGGAGCTGGGGCAGAACGCCCTGGTGATCCGGGTGCAGCCGGACGAGGGCGTGACGCTGCGGTTCGGCTCGAAGGTGCCGGGCACCACGATGGAGGTCCGCGACGTCACGATGGACTTCGGCTACGGGCATGCGTTCACCGAGTCCTCGCCGGAGGCCTACGAGCGGCTGATCCTGGACGTGCTGCTCGGCGAGCCGTCGCTGTTCCCGGTCAACGAAGAGGTCGAGCTGTCCTGGCAGATCCTCGACCCGATCCTGGAGTTCTGGGCCAAGAACGGCGCTCCGGAGCCCTACGCCCCGGGCACCTGGGGCCCCGACACGGCCGACGAGGTCCTGGAGCGCAGCGGCCGGAACTGGAGGCGCCCGTGATCATCGACCTGCCTTCGACCACGACCTCGCAGGTCAACCGCAAGATGGTCGAGTTGCGCGAGCGCGGTGGCGCCGTCGCGCTGGGCCGGGTGCTGACGCTGGTGATCGTCGACGACGACGGCGAGCACCTGGAGGAGCACATCGACGCGGCCAACGAGGCCAGCCGCGAGCACCCGTGCCGGGTGATCGTGCTGGCCCGCGGGTCGCGCACGGCCGCGGCCCGCATCGACGCGCAGATCCGCGTCGGCGGCGACGCCGGCGCGAGCGAGGTCATCATCCTGCGGCTGTACGGGCCGCTGGCGTCGCAGGGCCAGAGCGCGGTGATCCCGCTGCTGCTGCCCGACGCACCGATCGTGGCGTGGTGGCCCAGCTCCGGCCCGAAGGTGCCGGCGCAGGAC
This sequence comes from Amycolatopsis sp. NPDC006125, assembly GCF_040614195.1. Classification (NCBI taxonomy): domain Bacteria; kingdom Bacillati; phylum Actinomycetota; class Actinomycetes; order Pseudonocardiales; family Pseudonocardiaceae; genus Amycolatopsis; species Amycolatopsis sp. NPDC006125. Next base: position 1,403 of record NZ_JBEXTZ010000061.1, on the reverse strand, counting down.
CCGATCGGTGAGCTGGCGCAGCGCCGCATCACCGACTCGGCGGCGGAGCGCAACCCGATAAGGGCCCTGGCGGCGCGCCGGAAGGCGTACGTGCCGGGCGACACGGACCTGGCCTGGACGCGGCTGACCAACTGGCGCGCCCAGCTGGTCGCGGCGCTGGACCTGCCGCCGTACGAGAAGGTCACCGGCGCCACGGTGACCGGTGAGGCCGACTCGCCGTCGACGGAGCTGCTCGCCGGCTGGCTCGCCGAATACCTGAAGGTGCCGGTGCGCCGGGTCAAGACGACCACGGCGCAGGGCATCGTGTCGGTGGAGCTGGAGCGCCGGTCGGGCGCGATCGCGCTGCACCGGCCGGACGGCAAGGTGGGCACGCTCATGCAGCCGGGCCAGCCGACGCGGCGGATCGCGCTGCACCGGCGCAACACCAAGGACTGCCTGATCGAGGAGCTGCGGCGGCTCGACCCGGACGAGGTGTTCGAGGCGTCGCTGCAGGGCCTGGACAAGCTGGCCTCGGGTTCGGCGGGCGCCGCCAAGAAGAAGGCGCCCGCGAAGAAGCCGGCGAAGTCGGCGAAGGCGAGCGCGTGATGGCCTCTTCCGAAGTGGTGGTCTACGCCAACGGCGAGCTGCTGGCGGCCGCCGCGGCGGCCCGGCTGGTGACGCGGCTGGTGGACCTGCAGGCCGCGAAGGGTTCGGCGTCGCTGGTGCTGACCGGCGGCGGCACCGGGATCGCGGTGCTGGAGCAGCTGCGCCGCTCCCCCGCCCGGGACGCGGTGGACTGGTCGCGGCTGGACCTCTACTGGGGCGACGAGCGGTTCGTGCCCGCGGACGACGACGAGCGCAACGAGAAGCAGGCCCGCGAGGCGCTGCTGGACCACGTGCCCGTCGATCCGAAGCGGGTGCACGCGATGGCGGCCTCGGACGGCGAGTTCGGCGACGACGTGGACGCGGCCGCGGCGGCGTACGCGCAGGTGCTGGCGGACAACGCGCGGCCGGAGGACCACGGCGACGTGCCGCAGTTCGACATCTGCCTGCTGGGTCTCGGCGGCGAGGGGCACACCGCGTCGGTGTTCCCCGAGTCGCCGGCGGTGTACGAGACGGAGCGGTCGGTGGTGGCGGTGCGCAACTGCCCGAAGCCGCCGCCCACCCGCGTGTCGCTGACGCTGCCCGCGATCCGGCGGTCGCACGACGTCTGGCTGATGACGACGGGTGAGGCGAAGGCCGACGCCGTCGCGCTGGCCCTGTCCGGCGCGGGCGAGGTGCAGGTGCCCGTGGCGGGCGCCCGCGGCCAGCGGCGGACGCTGTGGCTGCTGGACCGCACGGCGGCGAGCAAGCTGTCGAACGTGTACCAGCCGCCCACGGCGTGATCTGAGGCAGAAACGAAGGCCCGCCGGCGCGCTCGCCGG
>NZ_JBEXTZ010000060.1:0-52149 GCF_040614195.1 Amycolatopsis sp. NPDC006125 | reverse complement strand
TCCCGAACCCGATCTTTCAGTGTTCGGTTGCCGAGACACCGCGTCAAGGCGGGAAAGCGTGCCTTGACCCGGTGGCTCGGCAACCGATTTGGCTGGGGATCGGGTTGCGGGAGAGGGGTGGCTCGGAGGGGTCGGTGCGTGGCGTTGCCGGGTGGCGGGTTGTGGTTGTGGAGCTGGAAAAGAAAAGAAGGGCCCCCGCTTTTGGCGGGGGCCCTCTTGGTGCTTGTCGTTGGCTAGTGCGCGTGGCCGTGGCCGTGGCCGGTGTTCTCGGGCTCCTCGACCGGCTTGTCCACCACGGTGCTCTCCGTGGTCAGGACGAGACGGGCGATGGAGGCCGCGTTCGCGACCGCGGAGCGGGTCACCTTCACCGGGTCGACGATGCCGGCCTGCAGCAGGTCGGTGATCTCGCCGGTGGCGGCGTTGAAGCCGTAGCCCCAGCCCTGCTCCTGCACCTTGGACACGATGACCGGGCCCTCGTAGCCAGCGTTCGCGGCGATCCAGTTCAGCGGCGCGGTCAGGGCGTCCCGCACGATGCGGACACCCGTGGCCTCGTCGCCGGTCAGACCGAGGTCGCCCTCGAGCTCCTTGACCGCGTGCACGATCGCCGAACCACCGCCGGGCACGATGCCCTCCTCGACGGCCGCCTTGGTCGAAGCCACGGCGTCCTCGATGCGGTGCTTGCGCTCGTTCAGCTCGGTCTCGGTGGCCGCGCCGACCTTGATCACCGCGACACCACCGCCGAGCTTCGCCAGCCGCTCCTGCAGCTTCTCGCGGTCCCAGTCGGAGTCGGTGGTCTCGATCTCCTTGCGGATCTGCGCGATGCGGGCCTCGATGTCGGCCTTGGTGCCGGCACCGTCGACGATCGTCGTGTTGTCCTTGGTGATCTCGATGCGCCGGGCGGTGCCCAGCGAGTCGAGGCCGATCTCGGACAGCTTCAGGCCGACCTCCGAGGAGATGACCTGCGCGCCGGTGACGACGGCCAGGTCGTCCAGGAACGCCTTGCGGCGGTCACCGAAGAACGGGGCCTTCACCGCGACCGCGACGAGGGTCTTGCGCAGGGCGTTGACCACCAGGGTGGACAGCGCCTCGCCCTCGACGTCCTCGGCGATGATCAGCAGCGGCTTCTTCGACTCGGCGACCTTCTCCAGGATCGGCAGCAGGTCGGCGAGCGCCGAAATCTTCTCGCGGTGCAGCAGCACGTAGGCGTTCTCGAGGATCGCCCGCTGCTCCTCCGGGTCGGTCGCGAAGTGCGCCGACAGGTAGCCCTTGTCGAACTGCACACCCTCGGTGATCTCGAGTTCGGTGGCCAGCGTGGAGGACTCCTCCACGGTGATCACACCGTCCTCGCCGACCCGCTCCACGGCCTCGCCGAGCAGGGCGCCGATGGTGGCGTCACGCGAGGTGACCGTGCCGACCTGGGCGATGTTGTCGCGGCCCTTGACCGGGGTGGCCTTGGACTTGAGCACCTCGATGACCTTCTCCGCGGCCGCCTCGATGCCCTTGCCGAGGCCGGCCGGGTTGGCGCCGGCGGCCACGTTGCGGAGGCCGACCTTCACCAGAGACTGCGCCAGCACGGTGGCCGTGGTGGTGCCGTCGCCGGCGACGTCGTTGGTCTTGGTGGCCACGTTCTTGGCCAGCTGGGCACCCAGGTTCTCGAACGGGTCCTCCAGCTCGATCTCCCGCGCGACGGTGACGCCGTCGAGGGTGATCGTGGGGCCGCCGAACTTCTTGTCCAGCACGACGTGGCGACCGCGCGGGCCGAGGGTGACCTTGACCGCGTCGGCGAGCTTGTTGACGCCGCGCTCGAGGGCTCGACGAGCGTCCTCGTCGAAGTTGATCTGCTTGGGCATGGAAGTCCTCTCAGACAGCAGAACGCCCCGTCCCCGGCTTTCCAGCGGGGCCCGGGGCGTTCACCGCAGCGCCTGTGTCAGTTGACGACAGCCAGCACGTCGCGAGCGGACAGGATCAGGTAGTCCTCACCGTTGTACTTGACCTCGGTGCCGCCGTACTTGGAGTAGATGACGACGTCGCCGACGTTGACGTCGACGGGGATGCGGTTCCCCTTGTCGTCGACGCGGCCCGGGCCAACGGCCAGAACCTTGCCCTCCTGGGGCTTCTCCTTGGCGGTGTCGGGGATGACGAGGCCGGACGCGGTCGTCTCCTCGGCCTCGCTCGTCTGGACAACGATCTTGTCCTCGAGCGGTTTGATGTTCACGCTCACCGGGTTGACCTCCACGGGTCGTCGAAAGCGTTGGCAGGTACTTACTTGGTTTCGGCGCCTACCACCCCCGCCGTCGCGGGTGCCGGGGCGTGTGCGGTGCCTTCGATTAGCACTCTAGCCACGGGAGTGCTAGCCGCGCAAGGAGGGTCCCCCGGTGTGGCTGCCACCCCTTGTCAAGGTGCTTGACCGGGCACTTTGCCGGCCCCGTCGCAGCGGCAGCCGTCGGGCGCGGCACACGTCGTCACGTAGCGATATCGCCATCTCACTCGTTGAGCGGTGTTGACTTCCGGCCCCGCTGCCTACCTTGGGAAACGGCCCGGACACGACTGGAAGGAATGGTGTTCCCATGGGTGGTTGCAGCTGTTGCAGCTCGTGCAGTGGCCCCGGATGCGGTTGCTGCGGAGGCTGCTAGCACCGGCCTTGACCTGAACGGCCCCGGGACCCCGATGGCGCGGTCCCGGGGCCGTTCTACGGAACCAGCACGATCTTCCCGCGCACCCGCCCGCTCTCGCTCAGCTCGTGCGCCTTCGCGGCGTCCGCCAGCGGCAGGACCTGCGAGACGTGGACCCGCACGTCCGCGGCCCGCGCCAGCTCCGCGGCCGACGGCTGCACGTGGAACCGCCGGTAGCGCGGGTCGTCCGCCCCGTCGTCGCCCTGGGCGTCGATCAGCACGCCGCCGGGGTTCAGCACCCGCAGCGAGCGCGAGCCGTACTCGCCGCCGACCAGGTCGAACACCACGTCCACATCGGACACGGCCGTGGTGAAGTCGACCGCGGTGTGGTCGATCAGCTCGTCCGCGCCGAGTGCCCGCAGGAACTCGTGGTTGACCGCCCGGGCGGTGCCGATCACGTGCGCGCCCCTGGCCTTCGCCACCTGCACCGCCACGTGCCCGACCCCGCCGGCCGCGGCGTGGATCAGGACGCGCTGACCAGCACGGACATCGGCGAGCGCCTGGGAGGCGGTCAGCACCGCGGTCGGCAGCGCGGCGGCGTCGACGTGGTCCAGGGCCGCCGGCTTCGGGGCCAGCGCGTCGCGGGGCACGGCCACGTACTCGGCGTAGGCGCCCCAGCGCGACATCACCAGCCCGAACACCTCCTCGCCGGTCTCCTCGACCACGCCCGAGAAGTCCAGGCCGAGCCGGAACGGCGGCACGATCCCGAACCCCTCCACCAGCCCCCGCCGCAGCTTCCAGTCGGCCGCGTTCACCCCCACCGCGTGCACCCGCACCAGCACCTCGCCCGGCCCGGGCACCGGCCGCGGCGCGTCGACGAATTCCAGGACCTCGGGGCCACCCAGGGCCCGCACATCAACAGCTTTCACACCGGAGATCGTCGTGCGCGGTGGTATCGGTTGTGAAGAAGGCACCTTCCTGATATCCAGGTACCTCGTGGATACCGTCCAGTCCTACCTCCGCGCCTGCCCCGCCCGCACGGTGCTCGACGCGCTGGCCAACAAGTGGACGCTGCTGGTGCTGAGCTTCCTGCGCCGCAGCGACGGCCCCGTGCGCTTCAACGAGTTGCGCCGCCGGCTGGAGGGCATCACCCAGAAGTCACTCACCCAGACGCTGCGCGCGCTCGAGCGCGACGGCCTGGTCGACCGGGCCGTCTACCCGACCGTGCCGCCGCGCGTCGAGTACTCGCTCACCGCCCTCGGCACCCAGGTCGGCGACATGTTCAACGTGCTGGGCGAGTGGGCAGAGGAGCACGTCGGCGAGATCCTCGCGGCGCGCGAGGCCTTCGACAACCGCCCCGCCCCGGAACCGGTGCGCTGACCGGAGCCGCTGTCACCCACAAGGCGTCGCACGCCCCGTGGCGCACCGAGGTGGTGCAGCGGGCCCAGGAGAGGCGTGCCGATGACGTACCCACCCCAGCCGGGCCAGCACTACGGGTCGCAGCCCGGCGCCCGGTGGTACCCGCAGCAGCAGGGCCCGTTCCCGCCCGGCGGCGGTCACCCCCAGCCCTTCCCGCCCGGCGGTGGATACCCGCCGCCATCGATCGCAACGGTTCGCGGCCGGGCTGTCGCCGGTGCCTGAAAGACCTGGCAGAGGCGCGCAAGTGATCGGGTAGTTCCCAACCCCCTTGCCACTGTGTAGTTTCCTGACTACACCAGCCTGGGAGGGCAGCATGCCGATCACCCGCCGCAACGCTTTGCGCGCGATCGCCGCCGGCACCGCCGGCGTGGCCGTGGTGGCCGCGCCCGGTGCTGCCGCCGCCACGACTTCCGCCCGTCAGCGGGCGTTCGCCGCCGCGGCGGCGGAGTTCGGGGTCCCGGAGCCCGTGCTGCTCGGCGTCTCGTACCTGAAGTCCCGGTGGGACTCGCACGGCGGCGCGCCGAGCACCGGCGCCGGTTTCGGCCCGATGCACCTGACCGACCTGCGCGCGATCGCCGCCGGGGGCAGCCACCACGACAAGGGCGAGGACCCGCGTGGCGACTCGGCGCGCGGCGAGCTGCGGCCGCACACGTCGGACGCGCTGCAGACCGTGGACCTCGCCGCCGGGCTCACCGGCGTGGACGCCGCGACGCTCCGGACGGACCCGGTGCAGAACATCCGCGGTGGCGCGGCGGTTCTGGCCCACTACCAACGGGAACTCGGCGCCCGCGCCGACGTGCCCGCCGACTGGTACGGCGCGGTCGCCCGCTACTCCGGCGCTTCGGACACCGGGACCGCGACGTTCTTCGCCGACGAGGTGTTCTCGACCATCACCGCAGGCGCGAGCCGGACCACCGACGACGGGCAGGCCGTCGCGCTGCCCGCGACGCCGGTTTCGCCGCGGCGCGAGCAGGTCCGCGCGCTCGGGCTGTCCACGGTCGCGGAGGGCGCGGCCGAAGCCCCGCCCGGGCTGCCCGTCGAGTGGATCCCGGCGCCCTACCAGGACCTCGGCGGCGGCAACTACGGCAACTACGACAAGGCCGAGCGGCCCAACTCCCAGCAGATCACGCACATCGTCATCCACGACACCGAGTGCACCTACGACGCGGCGATCGGGCTCGTGCAGGACCCGTCGTACCTGGCGTGGCACTACACGCTGCGCTCGACGGACGGGCACGTCGCGCAGCACGTGCTGACCAAGGACGTCGGCTGGCACGCGGGGAACTGGTACTTCAACGCGAAGTCGATCGGCGTCGAGCACGAGGGGTTCGCGGCGCAGGGCACCTGGTACACCGAGGCGATGTACCGGACCTCGGCGAAGCTGGTGAAGTACCTGGCCGGGAAGTACCGGATCCCGCTGGACCGCGAGCACATCATCGGTCACGACAACGTGCCCGGCACGACCGCGGACAAGGTCGCCGGCATGCACTGGGACCCGGCGCCGTACTGGGACTGGGCGCACTACTTCGACCTGCTCGGGGCGCCGCTGAACGCGCGGCCGGTGCGGCAGCCGACGGGCCTGGTGATGGTCAAACCGGACTTCGCCACGAACCCGACGGGCTACACGGGCTGCGACACGTCGGCCCCGGGCGCCGCGTGCCCGGCGCGTGGTTCGTCGGCGCTGTTCCTGCGCACCGAACCCCGCGACGACGCGCCGTTGCTGGCGGACGTGGGCCTGCACCCCGAGGGCGGGCCGTCCACGGTGGCGATCTCGGACGTGGGCAGCCGGGTCTCGACCGGGCAGCGGTACGCGGTGGCGGAGGTCCGCGGCGACTGGACGGCGGTGTGGTTCCTCGGGCAGAAGGGGTGGCTGCGGTCGTCCGGCGTGGTGCCGGTGCTGGGGCAGGTGGTGACGCCGCGGCCAGGGCTGTCGTCGGTGCCGGTGTACGGGCGGGCGTACCCGGAGGCGGAGGCGTACCCGGAGGGGCTCACGCCGCAGGAGGTCGTGCCGCTGCAGTACACGCTGCCCGCGGGCCAGAAGTACGCGGCAGGCCCGACGCTGACTGCGGAGTACTACTCGGCGACGACCTTCGACGCGGCGCAGCACGTGGTGGTGCGCGGGAAGACGAAGTACGTGCAGGTGCAGTTCGGGCACCGGGTGGGCTTCGTCAGGCTCGACGACGTGGTGGTTTCACGCACGCGCCCGTGACGTGCGGTGAGTCTGGGGAGGAACTGTGGGGATTCGCATGGCCGCGGGCGTCGCGGTGGTCGCGGCCGGGCTGCTGGCGACGGCGTCGCCCGCGTGGGCGGGCGAGGCGGGCGCGCTGGGCGCCTGCGCGGAGCTGACCGACAGCGGCCCCGGCTGGGCCGAGCTGCGCAACGACTGCGGGGTGGCGATCGAGGGCTCGATCGCCCTGAGCACCGGGGAGCGCCCCGCGTGCGTGCCGATCGCGCCGAGGGGGACCGGCACGGTCACCTGGGAGGGCGAAGGCGTGGCTGAGTACGCGGTCGACTGCATCTGACGGGGCCGCCCCGGCTGCCGGATCGGTGGCCGGGGCGGTCCCTCACGGCTTGCCGCAGCACACTGCCGGGCTCGCCGACGCACAGCACGGTCACGCTCGCCCCCTGACGGCGGGCGCGAGCTTCGCGCTCAAGCGCTCGGCAGTCGCTCAGAGCGAGACGATCTCCACCGGCAGCGCGGGGTTCGCGGAGAGGTCCAGCGCCGACGGCTTCTTCTCCGCCGCCACCACGTGCGCGCCCAGCGCGGCGATCATCGCGCCGTTGTCGGTGCACAGGCGCGGCCTCGGGACGCGCAGCTCGATCCCCGCGGCCTCGCACCGCTCGCGCGCCAGACTGGACAGCCGCGAGTTCGCCGCGACCCCGCCGGAGATCACCAGCGTGCCGATGCCCATCTCCGTCGCCGCGCGCACGGCCTTCGCGGTCAGCACGTCGGCCACCGCCTCCTGGAAGGACGCCGCCACGTCGTTCACCGGGATCTCCTCGCCGCGGCGCTCGGCGTTCTCCACCCACCGCGCCACCGCGGTCTTCAAGCCGGAGAACGAGAAGTCGAACTTCGCGTCCCGCGGGCCGGTCATTCCGCGCGGGAAGTCGATCGCCGTGGGGTCGCCCTCGCGCGCGGCCTTGTCGATCGGCGGGCCGCCCGGGTACGGCAGGCCGAGCACGCGGGCCACCTTGTCGTAGGCCTCACCGGCGGCGTCGTCCACAGTGGACCCGATCTCGGTGATCTCACCGGCGATGTCGTCCACCCGCAGCAGCTGCGTGTGACCGCCGGAAACCAGCATCGCCAGGCACGGCTTCGGCAACGGGCCGTGCTGCAGGGTGTCCACCGCGATGTGCCCGGCCAGGTGGTTGACGCCGTAGAGCGGGACGTCCAGCGCCGCCGCGTAGGCCTTCGCCGCCGAGACGCCCACCAGCAGCGCGCCCGCGAGCCCCGGGCCCGCGGTCACCGCGATGGCGTCCACATCGGACAGCCGGAGCCCGGCCGTGGCGAACGCGCGCTCGGCCGTCGGCCGCATGGCCTCCAGGTGAGCGCGGCTGGCGACCTCCGGCACCACTCCGCCGAACCGCGCGTGCTGCTCGACGCTCGACGCGACCTCGTCGGCGAGGAGCTCGACGGCGCCGCCGTCGTGCAGGCGCACGAGGCCGACGCCGGTCTCGTCGCAGGAGCTTTCGATGCCGAGGATGATGCGGGACATCAGCCCACCTCCTGCTTGCTCACGGCGGGGCGCATCATCGTGTACGCGTCGGCGCCGGACGGGTGGTAGTAACGCTTGCGCAGGCCGATCTGCTCGAAACCGTGCCGCCGGTACAGCTCCTGGGCGCGGTCGTTGTCGGTGCGGACCTCCAGGAACACCGGCGCGCGGACCTCGTCGGCGCGGGCGAGCAGTGCGCGCAGCAGCGCGGTGCCGATGCCCTTGCCCTGGTGAGCCGGGTCGACGCCGATGGTGTGGACGCTGGCCTCGTACTCGCCCCGGCCGCCGACGACCGCCAGGCCGGCGTAGCCGATCAGGACGTCCTCGGGGGTGTACGCGCCGAGGTAGTAGGCGCCGGAGTCCAGCTCGCTGAGGAACGCGCGGGCGCTCCACGGGTCGTCACCGGCGAAGAGGACCTTCTCGATCTCGGCGCACCGGTCCACGTCCTTGCGGCGCAGCTTGGCGAGCTTCACGCGGTGGTCACCCGCTTCCGCGCGGCGGGTTCGACGGCGTCCGGGCGGCGCAGGTAGAGCGGCGTGAGCGGGGCGGGCTCGGCTCCCGAGGTCAGCGCCTCGCGGGCCGCGGCCACCAGACCGGCGGTGCTCGGGTAGTACGGCTCGACGACCCGGGCGCCGAGCTGCTCGGCGTAAAGGCGGGCGCCGTCCCCGGCGGCGAGGCTGATCGACAGCTCGGCGGGCGCCTGGACGTGCGGGCCATCGGTGCGCAGGCCGTCCGCGTCGTAGGCCGCCCAGTACACCTCGCGGCGGCGGGCGTCGGTGACGACGTGGAACGGCTCGCCAAGGCCGGCCTGACGGGCGATCGCGTCGAGGCTGCAGACCGGGTGGACCGGGATGCCGAGCGCGTGGCCGAGCGCGGCGGCGGTGGCGAGACCGGCGCGCAGACCGGTGAACGGCCCCGGCCCGGCGCCGACGACGATCGCCGCCAGGTCCTTGAGCGCGACACCCGCTTCGCGCGCCGCGTCGAGGGCGTGCGGGGTGATGAGCTCACCGTGCGCACGCGCGTCGAGCGTCACCCGCTCGGCGAGCACGGTGGCGCTCGTGGTGAGCTCGGCGACCCCGGCGGTCACCGCGGGCGTCGACGTGTCCAGAGCCAGTACCAGCACAGCTCTCCAGGGTACGGCGTGCGCGCCGACCTGCGGTTACCGGGCCGCTTGGGTGCCGACCTCCCCCGCCCTCGATGCCTGATTGTGTTTCAGTCGCCGAGCAGGTCGACGACCAAAGATCGGCTGGGGATCGGGGGCGGAGGAGGTCTGGTCGGGGTAGTCGGTGTCGTTGCGTTGCCGGCTTGCGGTTCGTGGGGCGCGGGAAGAATGCGCAGCCGGAGGCTCGCCGTCACCGGGCGCAACCGGGCGGTGGCCGGGCGCCTTCCGGGTCAGTCCTCCGGGTCCCAGCTCAGCAGGCGCACCTCGGCGACCGTGCGGAGGTGGTCCCGCATCGCTTCGGCCGCGGTCTTCGGGTTGCGGTCGCGGATGGCGTTCGCGATGCGGATGTGCTGGTCCAGCGACCGCGGCGGGCGGCCCGGCTGGCGGAGCGACTCGTTGCGGCTTTCGGTGATCTGGTCGGCGATCGCGCCCATGAACTCGGCCAGCAGGGCGCTGTGCGCGGCCCCGGTGATCGCCGCGTGGAACCTGCGGTCACCCTCGACCCCGGCTCCCCCATCCCTGATCTCGGCCGCCATGAACTCCAGCGCCGACTCCAGCGCGGCCAGGTCCTCGTCGGTCCGGCGCACCGCCGCCAGCTCGGCCAGCTTCGTCTCCAGCGCCTCGCGTGCGTCGAGCACGTCCGGCAACCGCCGCCTGCGTTCCACCAGTCGCTCGACCGGCTCGGCGTCCAGCGCGTCCCGCACCAGGTACGTCCCGCCGCCGTGCCGGGTCTCGACCAGGCCCTGCACCTCCAGCACCACGATCGCCTGCTTCACCGACGCCCGGCTCACCCCGAGCCGCTGCGCCAGGTCCCGCTCCGCGGGCAACCGGTCGCCCGCACGCAGCCCGGCGTCGGCCGCGTAGGCCCGCAACCGCTCCAGGACCTGCTCGTACAGCCGCGGACGGACCATCGGGCTCAGCGCATCAGACACGTTCCGAAGCCTAGCCCTTGACAGGCTGAGTGGCTGAGCCGCAAAGTGGTTCAGCCACTCAGCCACTTGAATCCCAACGGCGGGAGTTCTACCGATGTCCGCTGAGCTGATCTCGATCCTCGTCCTCGCGGTCGTCTTCGTGATAGCGACGACTCGCTCGATCAACATGGGGGTGCTGTCCTTCGCGGCCGCGTTCGGCGTCGGCACGCTGGCCGCGAACATGGATGCCGACGAGATCTTCGCCGGCTTCCCCGGCGACCTGTTCGTCGTGCTCGTCGGCGTCACGTTCCTGTTCGCCATCGCCCGCGCCAACGGCACCACGGACTGGCTGGTCGACGCCGCCGTCCGGCTGGTCCGCGGCCGCGTCGCGCTGATCCCCTGGGTCACCTTCGCCATCACCGCGGTGCTCACCGCGATCGGCGCGGTCAGCCCGGCCGCGGTCGCCATCGTCGCGCCCGTCGCGCTCGGGTTCGCCGCCCAGTACGGCATCCACCCGCTGCTGATGGGCGCGATGGTCGTGCACGGCGCGCAGGCCGGCGGCTTCTCGCCCATCAGCGTCTACGGCACCATCGTCAACGGCATCGTCGAGCGCGAACGCCTCGGCGGCAGCGAGATCACGCTCTTCCTGGCCAGCTTCGTGGTCAACCTGGTGATCGCGGCCATCGTGTTCGTCCTCCTGCGCAAGCGGCAGACCATCCGCACCACCGACCGGGACCGCGAGCTCGTCGCCGCGGGCACCGGCGGCCCGCCCGCCGGCACCGGGTCGGCCGGCGTCGAAACCCGCGAGCGCATCCGCTTGAACGCACCCCGCATCGCCACGCTCGCGAGCCTGGCCGTGCTGGTCGTCGCCACGCTGGTGTTCGACCTCGACGTCGGCCTGACCGCGATGACGCTGGCCGTGGTGCTCAGCGTGATCTGGCCCGCGACCAGCAAGAAGGCCGTCGGCGAGGTCACCTGGCCCACCGTGCTGCTGATCTGCGGCGTGCTGACCTACGTCGGCGTCCTGCAGGAGATGGGCACGATCGAGTGGGCGGGCGAGGGCGTCGGCGGCATCGGCGCGCCGCTGCTCGCCGCGCTGCTGCTGTGCTACATCGGCGCGATCGTGTCGGCGTTCGCGTCGTCGGTCGGGATCATGGGCGCGCTCATCCCGCTCGCCGTGCCGTTCCTCGCGCTGGGCACGGTCGGCCCGGTCGGCATGATCTGCGCGCTCGCGGTGTCGGCCACGGTCGTCGACGTCAGCCCGTTCTCCACCAACGGCGCGCTGGTGCTGGCCAATGCCCGCGAGGTGGACCGGGACGCCTTCTTCCGGCAGTTGCTCGTCTACGGCGGCATCATGGTCGCCGTGGTACCCGCCGTCGTCTGGCTCGTGTTCATCGTGCCCGGACTCGGCTGATCTGTGAGGAGTTCACGTGCCCGAACGGTTGTTCCCGGCCCTGGCAGAGCCGCCCGAGAAGGAGGCCCTGCGCTTCGGCGAGGTCTCGCTCGACTACGCGGAACTGGCGGCGATCGCCGGTTCACTCGCGAGGGAGATCCGCGCCCAGTCACCCACGCGGGTGGCGGTGTGGGCGACGCCGACCATCCACACGAGCGTCGCCGTGGTCGCGGCGCTGCTCGCGGGTGTCCCGGCCGTCCCCGTCAACCCGAAGATCGGCGAGCGCGAACTCGACCACATCGTGAACGACAGCGCGCCGTCGCTCGTCCTCAGCGAGCCGGGCGCGAAGCTGCCGGAGCGGCTGGCGAACCTGCCGCGCCAGCAGGTCGCGCTGATCGGCAGCCCCGGTGACCTGCCCGAGGAGCCGGGCGACGAGGCGCCCGCGCTGATCGTCTACACCTCGGGCACGACCGGCCCGCCGAAGGGCGTCGTGCTGCCGCGGCGCGCCATCTCCAGCACGCTGGACGCGCTGGAGGACGCCTGGCAGTGGACCGCGGACGACGTGCTCGTGCACGCGCTGCCGCTGTTCCACGTGCACGGCCTGATCCTCGGGATCCTCGGCCCGCTGCGCCGCGGCGGCACCGTGCACCACGCGGGGAAGTTCGCCACCGACGTCATCGCCAGGGAACTGTCGACCGAGGCGACGATGATGTTCGGCGTGCCCACGATGTACCACCGCATCGCGGAGGAGGTGGGCGGCAACGCCGAGCTGGCCAAGGCGCTGAGCGGGGCGCGGCTGCTGGTGTCCGGGTCGGCCGCGCTGCCGGTGCACGACCACGAGCGCATCCGCGCGGCCACCGGGCAGCAGGTCGTGGAGCGCTACGGCATGAGCGAGACGCTGATGAACACCAGCGTCCGGGCCGACGGCGAACGCAAACCCGGCACGGTCGGGGTGCCGCTGCGCGGGGTCGAGGTGCGGCTGGTCGACGAGTCGGGCGCGGTCATCGAGACCAGTGACGGCGAAACGGTCGGCGAGATCCAGGTGCGCGGGCCGAACCTGTTCACCGAGTACCTCAACCGCCCGGACGCGACCGCGGAGGTCTTCGACGCCGGCTGGTTCCGCACCGGCGACATGGCGACCCGGGACGCCGACGGCTACTACCGGATCGTCGGGCGCAAGGCCACCGACCTGATCAAGAGCGGCGGCTACAAGATCGGCGCCGGCGAGATCGAGAACGCGCTGCTGGAGCACCCGGGCGTGGCCGAGGCCGCGGTGACCGGCGAGCCGGACCCGGACCTCGGCGAGCGGATCGTGGCGTGGATCGTGCCCGCCGGAGAGCCGCCCGCGGAGCAGGAGCTGGTCGACCACGTCGCCCGGTTGCTGTCGCCGCACAAGCGGCCGCGGGTGGTCCGGTTCCTGGATGCGTTGCCGCGCAACGACATGGGCAAGGTCATGAAGCGGGCGCTGGATGCGTGAGAGCGCCCGTGCGGTGATCGGCTCGGTGTGCTCCGGGTTCACCGAGCTGCCCGCGCCACCCAGCGCCGAGTCCGGTGTGGACGGTCCGATCGGCTGGCCCGGTTACGACTCCGCGCGTGACAGGGCCGCCGAGCGCACCGGCGAGCGGGAATCGGTGGTGTGCGGGGTCGGCAAGTTCGGCGACACCGAGGCGACCGTCATCGCGTGGGAGTTCGGGTTCCTCGGCGGCTCGCTCGGGCGGCGCACCGGCGACCGGATCGAGGCGGCGTTCGAGCGGGCGCGGGAGCTGCGGACGCCGGTCGTGTCGATGATCGCGACCGGCGGCAGCCGGATGCAGGAGGGCATGGCCGCGCTGACGCAGCTGCAGCGGATCGCCCGGCAGGCGGCGCTGACGCGGGCCGCCGGGTTGCCGCAGGTCGCGGTCGTGCGGGACCCGACGACCGGCGGCGGCTGGGCCACGCTCGGCGCCGGTTCGGACGTGGCGCTGGCCCTGCCCGGGGCGCAGGTCGGGTTCGCCGGGTCGCGGGTGCGGCCGTCCGGTGACGCGTCGGCGTACACCGCGGAGTCGCAGCTGGCGTCCGGGCACGTGGACCAGATCGTCCCGGCGGCGGAGCTGGGCGAGCGGCTGGGCCGGTGGTTGTCGTTGCTGACGGGCGCGGACGGGCGGCCGGCGCCGCCGCCATCGGCTTTGGGCGGCGATGAGCTCCCGGCGGACGGCTGGGCGGCAGTGCAGGCGGCGCGTGCTCCGTCACGGCCGCGAGCCGAGTCCTATTTGGACGCCTACTTCGAGTGGCGGGAGGACATCAGCGGCGACCGGTGCGGCGGCGTTGATCCCGGGGTGCGGTGCGGGTTCGGGATGCGCGGAGGCGTGACGGTCGCCTACGCCGCGCAGTGCGGGACCGCGACGCTGCCGTCGGGTTTCCGCACGGCGGCGCGGCTGATCCGGCTGGCCGACCGGCTGGGGATCCCGGTGCTCACCCTGGTGGACACCCCGGGCGCGGCCAACGACCCGGCGGCCGAACGGGCCGGCGCGGGCGCGGCGATCGCGGAGGTCTTCGCCGCGGTGGCCGGGGCGTCGGTGCCGGTGACGACGCTGGTGATCGGCGAGGGCGGCTCCGGGGGCGCGCTGGCGTTCGCCCACCCCGAGCGGACGTGGGTGACGCCGGACAGCTACTTCTCGGTGACGTCCCCGGAAGCGGCGGCGTCGATCCTGAAGCGCGCGCCCGAGGAGGTCCCGGCGACGGCGAACCAGCTGCGGTTGCGGCCGCAGGACCTGGTGGAGCTCGGTGTGGCCCGGGGGATCGTGGGGCGCTGAGGCCGGACTGGCTGCCGGGCTTGGCGGCAGGAGCGCGCCCGAACGCGGAACTCGCGCGCGGGAGCGCGGGCCGCGTGCCTGCGGGCACGAGGCTCTGGCCGGATTCAGAACTCGCGCCCGCGCGGGTAGGGCTCGCGCCGGGCGGAGTCGGGTCAGGGGTGCAGCAGGACCTTGCCGGTGTCGACGGCGGGGTCCTCCAGCAGCCGCAGGGCGCGTTCGGCTTCCTCCAGCGGGAACTCGTGCGTGATCAGCGGCCCGGGGTCCAGCAGACCGGTCGCGAAGGCCCGCACGGCGTGCGTCCACGCGCGGGACGGCGCGCCGAACACCGTGTGCACCGTCACCGCGGCCGTCACCAGGTCCGCGGGCGCGATCGGCTCCGTCTCGTGGCCCGCCAGGCCCGTCAGCACCACCCGGCCGCCGCGGCGGCACATCCGCACCGCCTGCGCGCCCGTGCCCGGCGCGCCCGCCGCCTCCACCACCACGTCGAACCCGCCCGGCGCCGCGCCCGGGCTGTAGAAGCCGGTCGCGCCGCAGAAGCGGGACGCGGGCACCGCGCGGGAGGCCCGCGGGTCCACCACGACCAGCTCGGCCGGGCCGCTCGCCGCCAGCAGCTGCGTCGCCAGCAGGCCGAGCGTGCCGCCGCCGATCACCGCCACCCGTTCGCCCGGCACGACCGCCGCGAGCAGCGTCGCGGCCGCCATGCACGCCGCCGGTTCCAGCAGCGCCGCGGCGCGCAGGTCGGCGCCGTCGGGCAGCACGTGCAGCAGCCGCGCCGGAATGCGCAGCTCGTCGGCCCACGCGCCGGGCTGGGTGAAGCCCGTCTCGTCGTACTCGGCGGTGCACAGGGTCGTGTCGCCGCGCCGGCACGGGGCGCACCGGCCGCAGTTGCGGAACCCTTCGCCCACCACGGGTTTGCCGAGCAGCTCCGGGTCGGTGCCCGGCCCCAGCTCGACGACCGTGCCCGACCACTCGTGCCCGGGCACCACCGGGTACCGCACGTAACCCTCGGCCCGCGTCCCGGCGAGCACCTCGCGGTCCGACCCGCAGATCCCCGCCCACTCGACGCGGACGACGACCTCGCCGTGGCCGGGGTCCTCCGGCTCGGTCCGCACTACGCTCAGCTTGCCGGGAGCCTCGACGACGACCGCGCGCCCCATCAGCCCACCAGCTCGGGTACGCGCTCGACCCACGAGCCGTGCGGCTCCAGGGTCAGTTCCCGCACGTCGTCGGGCCGCCGGTCGATCCGGACCACCAGGTGGTCGGACGACAGCCGCTCCGCGGAACCCTCGCCCCACTCCACGACCACGGCGGCCGATTCGAGGTCGGTGTCCAGGTCCAGGTCGTCGAGCTGCGCCAGGTCACCGCCGAGGCGGTAGGCGTCGACGTGCACCAGCGCGACGCCGCGCTCCCCCGCCGGGTGCACCCGCGCGATCACGAACGTCGGCGAGCTGACCCGCCCGGACACGCCCAGCCCGGCCGCGATCCCGCGCGTCAGCACGGTCTTGCCCGCGCCGAGCGGACCGGCGAGCAGGACGACGTCGCCCGCCCGCAACGTGCGGCCCAGCGACTCGCCGAACGCCACCGTGTCGTCGGCCGTCGGTAACTCGATGCTCATTGGTTCAACCACCGCCACATCCGCCGCGGGCGGGACTCGTCCGTCACTCCCGCGCACCGCTGTACCAGGTCGATGAGGTGGCTGTCGACCACCTCGGGCTGTTCGAGCTGCACCATGTGCCCGGCGCCACGCACCCGCACCAGCTCGGCGTCGGGCAGCTCCGCCGCGATCCGTTCAGCGTGCGAGTACGGCGTGAACCGGTCGGTGTCGGCGCCGATCACCAGCACG
This sequence comes from Amycolatopsis sp. NPDC006125, assembly GCF_040614195.1. Classification (NCBI taxonomy): domain Bacteria; kingdom Bacillati; phylum Actinomycetota; class Actinomycetes; order Pseudonocardiales; family Pseudonocardiaceae; genus Amycolatopsis; species Amycolatopsis sp. NPDC006125. Next base: position 36,304 of record NZ_JBEXTZ010000060.1, on the reverse strand, counting down.
TGCGCGTGCTTCAGACCGGCCAGCGCCGCGTACCGGTTGTGGCTACCGAGCGTGTCGACGAACCCGACCAGCTCCTTCACCGACGTCACGGCCAGCATCTCGAGCATGAAGTCGACCACGCGCGGGTCGACGTCGCGGGAGCCGAACGCGAGCAGCCGCACGGCCTGCCGGGTCAGCTGCCCGCCCGCGGCCCGCACGAACTCGACCAGCCCCGGCTGCCACCCGGCGAGCTCGCCGACACCGCGGGTCAGCGGGTTGTACTTGGACAGCAGCCCACGCGGCAGCCCCTTGCGGCCCACCTCGCCCGCCGCGGTGGCGATGAACGCGACCCCGCAGATCCGCTCGGCGAACAACTCCGGGTTCTGCTGGGCCAGCTCCATGACCACCATGCCGCCCATGGAGTGCCCCATGAGCACGATCGGCCCCTCGGGCGCGACGGCGCGCAGCACCGCGTCGAGGTCGCGGGCCAGTTGTTCGATGGTGCTGGTCTTCTCGTTGGCCGGGCCGGACATGCCGTGCCCGCGGTGGTCGTAGTAGACCTGCCGCACGCGCGGCAAGGTGAGCGATGCCAGGTCGCGGCGCTGGAAGTGCCAGCTCAGCTGCGACAACGCGAACCCGTGCACACCCACCACGGTCAGCTCGGGTTTGCCGCCGTCGGCCGGGTCGATCTCGGACACCGACAGCGGCGTGCCGTCGTCCGCGGCGACCGTGGAGGTGCGGTCGGGGTCGAGGGTGCCGAGCCGTTCGCCGGTGAGGTGGTCCCGCTGGCGCTGCTGCTGCGCGGTCACCGCGATGGTGGCCGCCGCGGTGCCGGTGACCAGCGCGACGGCACCGCCGAGCACGGTGAGCATCCGGCGGGACACCATCAGACGTCCTCCCCCAGGTACCGCCGCCGGATCCGCGGCCGGTACATGCCGGTGACGATCTCGTAGTCGATGGTGCCGATCTTGTCGGCCCATTCGCGTGCGGTCGGTTCGCCCCGGGCGCCGTCGCCGAACAGGACCACCTCCGCGCCCAGCGGCGGCTCGTCGTCGCCGCAGTCCACGACCAGCTGGTCCATGCACACGCGACCGGCGACCGGACGGCGCTTGCCGTGCAGCCACACGTCCATCCGGCCGGACAGCGTGCGCGGCACCCCGTCGGCGTAACCGGTGGGCACGAGGGCGAGCGTGGTGTCCCGCCGCGCGGTCCACGTGTGTCCATAGGAGACGGACTCGCCGGCGCGGATCCGCTTGGTGAGCACGACCGACGAGCGGAACGTCATCACCGGGCGCAGGTCCTCGGGTTGCGGGTTGGGGTTGAGGCCGTAGATCGCGATGCCCGGGCGGACGAGGTCGAAGTGCAGGTCCGGCCGGTTCAGCGTGGCGGCCGAGTTCGCCAGGTGCCGCAACGGGTTCAGGCCGGCCTCGCGCGCGATCTCGTACGCCGCGGCGAAGCGCTCGGCCTGCTGGTCGGTCGCCGGGTGGCCAGGCTCGTCGGCGCACGCGAGGTGCGACCAGATGGCGACGACCTCGACGTCCGGCTCCCCGGCGGCTTCCTTGACCAGGGCGGGCCAGTCCGCGGCGGGGCAGCCGTTGCGGGACAGGCCGGTGTCGATCTTCAGGTGGACCCGGGCACGCTTGCCGGTGCGACGGGCGGCTTCGGCAATGCGCGCGAGTTCGGCCCGGGAGCTGGCCGAGAGGTCGACGTCCGCGGCGATGCCCGGCGCGAAATCGGTGGTCGGCAGGTCGAGCCAGGCCAGGATGGGCGCGGTGATGCCCGCCTCGCGCAGCGCGAGCGCCTCGCCCAGGGAGCAGGCGCCGAGCCAGGTCGCGCCGGCCTGCAGCGCGGCGCGCGCGACGGGGACCGCGCCGTGGCCGTAGCCGTCGGCCTTGACGACCGCCATCGTGGCGGCGCCGGAAGCCGTCGCCCTGCTCGCGAGCAGGGCGACGTTGTGCCGCAGGGCAGCCAGGTCGACGACAACCTCGGCGCGGGGGAGATCGGGGCTCATCGGGGTCCATTTTCCCACGTCCGGGCCGCCGGGCGCCCTGCGGGCGGTGTCGGACGCCTCACGGCGTCGGGTGATCGGGTCGGGTGCCGACCTCCCCCGCCGCCGCCATGGACCGTTTTCCCTACCTCACGCCCCCTGCACCGGCACGTCGTGCACCAGCTGTCGCACCGCCAGGTGCCTGCCGCGGATCTCGTTGCCGACCTCGGGCGACTGCGGCTGCTCCAGCGTCACCTGCGCCTTCGCCTCCCACACCGGCGGCTCCGCGCCTCCCGCCAGCGCCCAGGCCGCCTGGCGCGCGGCGCCCAGCGCGACGTGCTCCGCCGGCTCCGGCACCACCACCGGCACCCCGAACACGATCGGCGCGATCGCCCGCACCGCCTCGGACTGGGCCGCCCCGCCGATCAGCAGCACCCGCCGGGCGGCCAGGCCCTGTGCCGCCACCGCGTCGAGGCCCGCCGACAGGCCGCACAGCATCCCTTCGACCGCGGCGCGCGCCACGTTTTCCGGCGTCATGTTGCCCCGGCGCAAGCCGTGCAGCGAACCGGCCGCCGTGGGCAGGTTCGGGGTGCGCTCGCCGTCCAGGTACGGCAGCAGCGTCAGGCCCTCGGCGCCCGGCTGGGCCGCCAGCGCCAGCCGGTCGAGCCCGGCCAGGTCGGTGCCCAGCATCGCGGCCGTCGCGGTCAGGACGCGCGCCGCGTTGAGCGTGCAGGCCAGCGGCAGGAACCGGCCGGTCGCGTCGGCGAAACCGGCGACCAGTCCGGTGGCGTCCGCGGACGCCGTCTCGCACACGCCGAACACCGTGCCGCTCGTGCCCAGCGACACCACGACGTCGCCCTCGCCGAGACCGAGCGCCAGCGCCGCGGCCATGTTGTCGCCCGTGCCCGCCGACACCAGCACCCCGTCCGGCGTCCGCCCGGCCGCCTCCGCCGGGCCCAGCACCCGCGGCAGCTCCGGGTCCCGGCCGCCGAACGCGTGCTTGAGGATGTCCCGCCGGTACACGCCCTCCGCCGGCGAGAAGTAGCCCGTGCCGGACGCGTCGCCGCGGTCGGTCACCGGCTCGCCGCCGGTCAGCCGCCAGGTCAGCCAGTCGTGCGGCAGCACCACGCGCGCCACCCGGTCGGCCAGCTCCGGCTCGTTCTCCGCGAGCCACCGCAGCTTCGTCACGGTGAAGCTGGCGACCGGCACCGAGCCGACCGCCTCCGTCCACGCCGCCGGGCCGCCAAGCTCCCGCACCAGGTCCTCGGCCGCCTGCCCGGACCGCGTGTCGTTCCACAGCAACGCCGGCCGCACGACCTCGCCGTCCTCGTCGAGCGTCACCATGCCGTGCTGCTGACCGCCGACGCCGAGCGCCTGGACGCCGTCCAGCAACCCGTCGCTGGCCTCGGTGAACGCCCGCCACCACTCGCGCGGGTCCACCTCGGTCGCGTCCGGGTGCGCGGCGCGGCCGGTGCGCACCACCGCGCCCGTCTCCGCGTCGCAGACGACGATCTTGGTCGATTGGGTGGACGAGTCGACCCCGGCCACGAGCTTGTCCGTCATGATCCCTCCGGAACTTCGGCCACGAGCACTTCCACGCCGAGCGCCCGCATCGCGGCGATCTCGTCGGCGGGCGTCATGTCGTCGGTGATCACGACGTCGTAGGCGCCGACGTCACCGTAGTCGTAGGTCGCCGTGCGGCCGAACTTCGAATGGTCGACCACGAGCACGTTCCGGTTCGACGCGGCCAGCGCGGCCGTCTTCAGGTCGGCGTAGTCGCGCACCGGGTGGTAGAGCCGCCCGCCTGCGACCGCCGTCGCGGAGACGAACCCGACGTCGGCGCGCATCCGGCCCAGGGCGGCGACGGTGTCCGGACCGCTGCACGAGTCGAACTCCGTGTAGCGGCCGCCGAGCAGCAGCACCTCGACGCCCTCGGCCTCGCCGAGGATGCGGGCCTCCTCCAGGGAGTTGGTGATCACCACCAGCCGCCCCAGCTCCGGGAACCGGCGGACCAGCGGGAACAACGTCGTCGAGTCGTCGACGAACACCGTCTGCCCGGCCGTCACCTGCTCGAACGCCAGCGCCGACAACGCTTCCTTCAGCGGCAGGTTGAGGTTCTCCCGGAAGCGCTTCGCCGTCTCCATGGTCAGCGCCGGGTACGCCGCCACCTTGCCGCGCAGCTTGCGCAGCAGCCGCCGCTCCGCGAGGTCGTCGAGGTCGCGGTGCATCGTCATCAGGCTGACCCCGAACTGCTCGGTCAGCTGATCGATGCGCACCTCACCGCAGTCGATCACGTGCCGCAGGACCTCCTGGCGGCGCTGCTCGACCTCGGCGTCGGACGGTCTAGGCACGCACCACCGCCTTGATGACCGAGTCGTCCTTCCCGGCGATGGTGAGGGCCTGCTCGACCTCGTCCAGCCCGAACCGGTGGGTGACCAGGCGGTCCAGGTCGACCTCGCCGCCCGCGGCCAGCGCGATCGCCGTCGGCCAGGTGTTCGCGTACCGGAAGGTGCCGGTGACCTCCAGTTCGAAGTTCTGCACGTGCGCCAGCGGCAGCGGGATCTCGTCGCCGCCCATGCCGATCAGCACGACCCGGCCGGCGCGGGCGACCGTGCGGATCGCCTGCCCGGCCGCGGCGGGCACGCCCGAGCACTCGAGCAGCACATCCGGCTCGAACACGGCGTCGGCCAGGCTCTCCCGCGACACGTCGATCGTCGCAGTCGCGCCCAGCTCCTCCGCCACCTGGAGGCGCCGCGGGTTGACGTCGGTGACGACGACCTCGCTCGCGCCGAACGCCCGCGCGGTCTGCGTCGCGACCAGCCCGATCGGCCCCGCGCCGGTGATCAGCACCCGGCTGCCCGGCGCGATGCGCGACTTGCGGCTCGCCCACACACCCACCGACAGCGGTTCGAGCAGCCCGGCCGCGTCGTCGCTGAGCGCGTCCGGCACCGGGTGCGCGAAGTCCTCACGCAGCACCACGTACTCGCAGAACGCGCCGTCGATCGGCGGGGTGCCGAAGAACCGCATGCGCGGGCACAGGTTGTAGCGGCCCGCCTTGCACTCGGCGCACACCGAGCACGGCACGCCCGGTTCGAGGGCCACCCGCGCGCCGATCTCGTGCCGCCGCGCGTCCTTCCCCCTGGCGACGACCACCCCGCTGGGCTCGTGGCCGAGGACCAGCGGCTGCTCGACGACGAAGTCGCCGATGCGGCCGTGCTCGTAGTAGTGCACGTCGGAACCGCAGGTGCCGACGGAGGCGACCCGGATCAGCACCTCGTCCGGCGCAGGCTCCGGCACGGGACGCTCCTCGACGCGGATGTCGTGGATCCCGTACAGCACGGCGACCTTCATCGTCGCGGGCACTTCACTCACCTGTCACGGCTCCCAGCGTCAGGCCGGTGACCAGCCACCGGCGCACGGCGAGACCGGCCACGATCATCGGCAACACCACAATAGTGCCGATGGCCGTGAGCTGGCCCCAGTCGATTCCCGTCTGCGTCACGAGCTGGTCGGCGGCGATCGGCAGGGTCTGCGAGTGCGGACCGCTGAACACCAGCGCGAACGCGTAGTCGTTCCAGGAGAACACCAGGCACAGCACGAAGGTGGTCACCAGGCCCGACTTGGTCAGCGGCAGCACGACGTGCCAGAACGCCTGCCACCGCGTGCAGCCCGCGACCAGCGCCGACTCCTCCACCGACGGCGGCACCTCGGCGAAGAACGCGCTCATCAGCCAGATCGCGAACGGCAGGTTGAACGTCAGGTACGCCAGGATCAGCCCGGGGATGCTGTCGATCAGGTTCGCGCCGCGGAACAGCAGGAACAGCGGCAGCACCACGACGGCGATCGGCGCCATCCGGGTCGAGATGATCCAGAACGCGACGTGCTTCTTGGCCCGCATGCGGGTCCCGGCGAGCCCGTAGCCCGCCAGCGCGCCGATCGCGACGGCGAGCACCGACGAGATCCCGGACGCGAGCACGCTGTGCCAGATGTAGGGGCCGAGGTTGTTGGCCCCGGTGAACAGGCTGCGGTAGTTCTCCAGTGTCGGCTGGAACAGGAACTCCGGCTCCGCGGCCGTGACGTCCACATCGGACTTGAACGAGGACGCCACCATCCACACCAGCGGCACCAGCGTCCACAGCAGACCGACGATCACCACGGCGCGGACGCCCACCCGGGCGCGCAGCGGCGTGCGGTCGATGGCGCTCGTCATCGGGTCAGCCCCTTCCTGTCCAGCACCCGGACGAACGCCCGCGCGATGAGGATCGTCACGACGAGCATGACGAGCCCGATCACCGCGGCGTAGCCGAGGTCGAAGAAGCGGAAAGCGGTTTCGTACAACCGGATCGGCACTGTCTTGGTCGCGTCCGCCGGGCCGCCGTTGGTGGTGACGCTGATGATGTCGAAGTAGCGGATCGCGTCCATCGAGCGGATCAGCAGCGCAACCAGCAGCACCCCGGAGATCGAGGGCAGCAGGACGTGCCGGAAGCTCTGCCAGCCGTTCGCGCCGTCCAGCGCCGCGGCCTCGCGGATGCTCTGCGGCACCGCGGTCAGGCCGGCGAGCACGACCAGCGTGATCAGCGGCGTCCACTCCCAGACGTCCATCGCGACCACCGCGAGGAACGCCGACGTGCCGCCGCCGAGGATGTCGCCGTGGTAGCCGACCAGGCCTAGCAGCCACGTGTAGAGGCCGAACGTGGAGTCGGTGAGGAACCGGCCGAGCAGGCCGACGATCACCGGCGCGACGAACATCGGCAGCAGGAACAGCGTCAGCAGCAGGTTGCGGGCGCGCACCAGCTTCCACAGGCACAGCGCGAATCCCAGGCCCAGCACCATTTCCAGGCCGACGGTCAGCACGAAGAAGGCGATGGTGCGCAGCCACTGCACCCACAGGTCGAGGTCGCCGAACAGCCGCGCCCAGTAGGTCAGGCCTACGTTGTCGAACACGACCCCGCCGAGCAGGTGCACGCGCGAGAAGCTCATCGCGATGATCGTGACCAGCGGGATGACCGACAACAGCGCGAGCAGGATCATGCCCGGCGTCAGCATGAGGCCGTGGAAGCCGATCCGCTTGCGTGGCTTGGTGTTCCGCACCGGCGCCTCGGCTGGCGCGTCGATTGTCGTGGTCATGCCGCCCACCCCCGTGCCGTGATCCGGTCGATCTTCGTGGCTGCGCCGCGCATGGTGTCGGCGGGCGAGGAGTCACCGGCGAGCATTTTGGACAGTTGCGTGTAGACGGCGGTGTCGCACTCGTTCCACATCGGGATCTTCGGCCGCAGACCGATGTTCTCCGGCTGCCACGCGGTCGCCACGGCGGGCGCGGCGAGGATGTTCGGCATCGCGGAGGGCCGGTGCTCGGCGGCGCGGACCTCGGGCAGGTCGTAGACGGACTGCCGGGTCGGGGTGCCGCCGCCTGCCTCGCTCTTGAGGTTGGCCAGCTGCGTCTGCGTCGAGGTCGCCCAGAGGACGAACAGCCACGCGGCCATGCGCTCGTTGGGCTGGGTGTTGCCGTTGATGCCGATGCCGCAGCCGCCGTAGTGGTTGGCGGAGCGGACCGGACCGCGCGGCAGCGGGGCGTAACCGAAGCGGCCGGGCATGGCCTTCTCGTTGGCCGCCGCGTACTCGTGCCAGTTGACGCACATCGCGATCCGGCCCGAGCTGAGCGCCGGGGCGAGGCCGTTCCAGTCCCAGGTCTTCGACGACGGGTCGGCGATCGACAGGAGCCGCTGGTAGAACTCGGCGGCGGCGATGGCCTGGTCGCTGCCGAGGCGGCACGGGCCGGGGTCGGTGGTGCCGTAGAGGCCGACCTCGGTGCCGTTGTCGAAGTAGTCGCCGCCGTATGACCACAGCACGTTGGAGAAGTCGCACATCAGCGAGTCGTGTTGTTTGGCCTGGTGGCCGGTGCCGTAGGCGACTTCGTCGGCGTTGTCGTTGAACCACCGGGCGATCCGCAGGTACTCGTCCCAGGTGCGGTCGAGGCCGGGCGTCGGGTCGAAGCCGAGGTCGTCGGCCATGCGCGCGCCGTACTTGTCGAACAGGTCGGCGCGGTACTGCCAGATCATCGTCGGGCAGTCGTAGGGGACGGCGAAGATCTTGTCCCGGTCGCCGAACCGGCCGGCCGCGTCGAGCTGGGTCGGGATGAAGTCGTCCCAGCCGGTGAACTCGGGCAGGCCGGGCTGCGCGGCGAGCTCGCGCAGGTCGACCAGGCCCTTCGAGTAGGGCGCGAGCACCTGGTAGGGGTCGGCGTAGATCACGTGGTACTGCGATTCGCCGCCGGCCAGGTCGAGCGCGACCTTCTGGACCAGGGCGGACAGCTCCAGCGTGACGATGTTGACGTTGATGCCGGTCAGGTCGGTGAACGGCTTGAGGTTCGCCGCGATCGCCGCGGTGGGGGCGGTGTTCTCCGAGATCAGGTTGATGGTGGCGCCTGCGAACTGGCGCCAGCGGTCGTCGGTGACGATCCGCGGCGCGTCCTGGCGGGCGCTGCAGGCGCCGAGCAGGCCGCCGGTGGCGAGGGCCGCGCCGCCCGCCAGTGCCCCCCTGAGCACCGACCGCCGCGCGACGCCCCTGGGGGGCGCTCCCGTCATTGGGTTCCTCCGTAGTTGGTGGGGACGCCCACTTATTTACCAGAGGATCTCGCGGTTGTTAACACATAACTCGATAACTTGATGGGTAAGTTCTCCTATGGGAGCTCTCCGTGATCGTTCGTGTTCAGAACGCGGTCGATCTAGGTCTGCGCGGCCTCCGGAATCGCCGCGAGGATCGCGCCCGGGAGCCCCCGCTCCGCGTCAGAGCGCCGCGGCGCGCACGGTCCGCACAGCGTCCGGGATCGAGGCCAAAATCCCCGACGCCGAGACCGGCACGCCCCGCGCCGCCAGATCCCCCGCCAGCGAATGCACGTACGCCGCACACCCGGCAGCCAGCCACGGCTCCAACCCACCCGCCAGCAGCGAGCCGATCAACCCGGACAGCACGTCCCCGGAACCGGCCGTCGCCAGCCACGAGCCGCGCGCGACGTTCACCAGCACCCGGCCGTCCGGGGCGGCGACGATCGTCACGTTGCCCTTCAGCAGCACCACGGCGTCGTACTTCGCCGCGGCCTCCCGCACCGACGCCACCCGGTCCTCCCCCGGCGGGCGGCCCATCAGGCGTTCGAACTCGCCCGCGTGCGGGGTCAGCACCAGCGGCGTGCCCGGGTCACGAGCGTCCAGGACGTCCGGGCGGTGCGCCATCAGCGTCGTCGCGTCGGCGTCCGCGCACACCGGGACCCCGGCGCCGAGCACGTGCCCCAGCACCTCACGCCCCTCGCGGCCGGTCCCGATCCCCGGCCCGACCACCCACGCCTGCACCCGCCCGGCGTCGGTCACCGAACCGGTCGCCACGACCTCCGGCCACCGCGACCGCACGACGTCGGCCGCCGGCCCGGCGTAGCGCACCATGCCGGACGTCGCGAGCACCGCCGAACCGGTCGCGAGCACAGCCGCGCCCGGGTAGGTCGCCGATCCGGCCGCGACGCCCGTCACGCCCTGGCTGTACTTGTTGTCCGCCGGCCCCGGCACCGGCCACGCGCGCCCGACGTCGGCCGCGTCCAGCTGCCACAGGTCCGGATCGTCCAGTTCCAGCCCGATGTCGACCAGCTCGACCCGCCCGCAGCGCGACGGGTTGAGCACGTGCACCGGTTTGCGCGCGCCGAACGTCACCGTCCGCGTGGCCGTGACCGCTTCGCCCGGCACTGCCCCAGTGTCCGGCTCGACGCCGCTGGGCAGGTCGACCGCCAGCACCGGCGCGCGAACGTGCTCGACCAGCGCGGCCGCGTCCGGGCGCAGGCCGCCGTGCGCGGACAGGCCGACGATCCCGTCGATCACCAGGTCCGCGGCTTCGAGCACCGCCGGCCCGTCCTCGGCGGACACCACCCGGCCCTTCGCCCGGCGCAGCGCGGCCAGCCCGGCGGCGTGCGCCTTCTCGGGCTTGAGCAGGATCGCGGTGACGCTCACGCCACGGCGGCGCAGGAACGCACCGGCCCACAACGCGTCGCCGCCGTTGTTGCCCGCGCCGACGAGCAGCGCGACGCGCCGCCCGGACACCTGCCCGGTGTGCTCGGCCAGCATCTCGGCCGCGTGCAGGGCGACCGCGAACGCGGCCTTGTGCATCAGCGCGCCCTCGGGCGTGGCGGCCAACAGCTTCTCTTCAGCCGAACGGATCCGGTCGGTGGTCCAGATTCCCTGCACGCGGCCCTGTTTACTCCACGGTCACGGACTTCGCCAGGTTCCGCGGCTTGTCCACGTCGTAACCACGCGAGCGAGCGATCTCGGCCGACAGCACCTGCAGCGGCACGGTGGACACCAGCGGCTGGAGCAGCGTCGGCACCGCCGGGACCTCGATCAGCTCGTCGGCGAACGGGCGCACCGTGTCGTCGCCCTCCTCGGCGATGACGATCGTGCGCGCGCCGCGGGCCTGGATCTCGCTGATGTTCGACACCAGCTTGGCGTGCAGCACCGCGCGGCCCTTCGGCGACGGCATCACGACGACGACCGGAAGGCCCTCCTCGATCAACGCGATCGGGCCGTGCTTCAGCTCACCGGCGGCGAACGCCTCGGCGTGCATGTACGCCAGCTCCTTGAGCTTGAGCGCGCCCTCCAGCGCGACCGGGTAGCCGACGTGCCTGCCCAGGAACAGCACGGCCTTCGAGTCGGCGATGTCCCGGCTCAGCTCGCGCACCTGGTCCACAGTGGACAGGACCTTCTGCACGGCGGCCGGCATGGCCTCCAGCTCGGCGAACTCGCGTGCCACCTCGTCCGGGTACTTCGTGCCGCGGGCCTGCGCCAGCGCGAGGCCGACGAGGTAGTTCGCCGCGATCTGCGACAGGAACGTCTTCGTCGCCGCGACCCCGACCTCCGGCCCGGCGTGCGTGTAGAGCACGGCGTCGGACTCGCGCGGGATCTGCGCGCCGTTGGTGTTGCACACGGCCAGCACGCGCGCCTTCTGGTCGCGGGCGTGGCGGATCGCTTCGAGCGTGTCCGCAGTCTCCCCGGACTGCGACACGGCGACGACCAGGGTGTCCCGGTCCAGCACCGGGTCGCGGTAGCGGAACTCGCTGGCCAGCTCGACCTCGACGGGCAGGCGGCACCAGTGCTCGATCGCGTACTTGGCGACCAGGCCGGAGTGGTAGGCCGAGCCGCAGGCCACCACGAACACCTTGTCGACCTCGCGCAGGTCCTGGTCGGACAGGCGCTGCTCGTCGAGGATGATGCGGCCGCGGTCGAAGTGGCCGCGCAGCGTGTTCGCCAGCGCCTCCGGCTGCTCCTCGATCTCCTTGAGCATGAAGTACTCGTGGCCGCCCTTCTCGGCGGCCGAGAGGTCCCAGTTGACCGTGAACGGCTTGCCCTGCGCGGGCTCGCCGGCGAAGTCGGAGATGTCGTAGCCGTCGCGGCTGATGACGACGACCTGGTCCTGGCCCAGCTCGACGGCCTCGCGGGTGTGCTCGATGAATGCCGACACGTCGGAGGCGACGAAGTGCTCGCCCTCGCCGACCCCCACGACCAGCGGCGACGACCGCCGCGCGGCGACGATCACGTCCGGCTGGTCGGCGTGGGTGACGACCAGGGTGAACGCGCCTTCGAGGCGGCGGCACACGGCCCGGACGCTGGCCGGCAGGTCGCCCTCGGTGGGGCCGTCGGCGTAGGCGCGGGCCACCAGGTGGGCCGCGGTCTCGGTGTCGGTGTCGCTGGTCATCTCGACACCGTCGGCCTCCAGCTCGGCCCGCAGGGCGGCGAAGTTCTCGATGATGCCGTTGTGCACGACCGCGACGCGCTGCGAGGCGTCCCGGTGCGGGTGCGAGTTGCGGTCGATGGGCGCGCCGTGGGTCGCCCAGCGGGTGTGACCCATGCCCGCGGTGCCCGCGAACCGGTCGAGGCCGTGTTCGGAGAGCGCGCCCTCCAGGTTGGCCAGGCGGCCCGCCTTGCGTTCGACGGTCAGCGCGCCGGCGCCGTCCAGCACGGCCACCCCGGCCGAGTCATACCCGCGGTACTCCATCCGGCGCAGCCCGCCGAGCACGACGTCCAGCGCCTGCCGGTGACCGACATATCCCACGATTCCGCACACACCACCAGCCTAACGAGGGATACCGGTCGCGCTCCCCCGGCTCATCTCCACCTCGGCGAAACCGCGCTTCCGAAGGATGTTGCGCGGCCGTGCCGGGGCGGGCTGCCCTAAGCTCTCGACCATGGTCAGCAAGCCCAAGGAGCTGCTCGAAGAGCTGTCGCACGCGGGACCGCACGACGTGCTGCGGGGCAACCTCGCGCTCGCCGGATTGCCCGGTGTGGTGTTCACCCCACGAAGCGGCCTCGGGCTGCCGGCGGTGGCCTTCGGGCACGGTTGGTTGCAGCCGCCCGGGCGGTACCGCGGGCTGCTGGCGCATCTGGCGAGCTGGGGCATCGTGGCCGCCGCGCCCGCGACGCAGCTCGGTCCGCTGCCGTCGCACCGCCTGCTGGCCGCGGACCTGCGCACGACGCTCGACGTGGTGACCGGGGTGCGGCTCGGCCCGGACGCGATCAGCGTCGACCGGGACCGGCTTGGCCTGGCGGGCCACTCGACCGGCGGCGGATCGGCGGTGCTGGCCGCGGCCTCGGGCGGGGTGCGCGGGGTGGCGACGTTCGCCGCGGCGCAGACGTTGCCGTCGGCGAGCGCGGCCGCGGTGCACGTGACGGCGCCCGGGCTGCACCTCGCCGCGGACGGCGACCTGGTCGCCCCGGCGGGCGGCAACGCCGAGTCGATAGCCAAGGCGTGGGGCGGGCCGGTCCAGTACCGGAAGGTCGACAAGTCGACGCACCTGGCGTTGACTGAGGGCAGCCACTGGAGCCAGCGCCTGCTGCACGGGAAGCCGAACCACCGGACGCAGGTGCTGGTGCGGGCCCTGTTCACGGCGTTCTTCCTGACGCATCTGACCGGGACGGACAAGTACCGGCCGCTGCTGGAGACGGACGTGAAGCGCGCCGAAATCGACTTCTCGCGCGACGCGTTGCCGGTGGCTGCGTAGCTGCGCCTCCGTCCGCCGCAGGAGTCCGGCCGCGCGCGTTCGGGGGCAGCCGGCGCCCCACCAGCGCCGTCCGCGCCCGCCCCGCCGCCCGCAGAAGCCCAGCGCGCACGTTCCGGGGGCAACCGGCGCCCCACCGGCGCCGCCCACGCCCGCCCAGCCACAACACCCCGCCGCCCGCAGAAGCCCAGCCGCGCACGTGCTGGGCCAACCGGCGCCCCACCAGCGCCATCCGCACCCGCCCAGCCACAACACCCCGCCGCCGCCAGAAGCCCAGCCCGCGCCGGGGCAGCCTCACCACAGCCCCCGCCCCTCGGCCACAACACCCCACAGGAGTCGGGTCGCGGGCTTTGGGATCAGCCCAGCCAGTCCTTGTTCGAGTAGTCGTCCTCGGGTTCGTCGGGGCGGGCGTGGCGGCCTCGGCGCGCCGGGGGTCCCGGTGGGGGCGCGTGGCGGTTCGTCGGTTCAGTCGCCATCTCGGGGTCTTCGAAGTCCATGCCCAGTGAGGCGTTGGGGTCGGTCTTCTCGGGCAGCTCCCAACCGGCGGCTGTCCTCGTGCGGGCGGCCTGCTCGGCGAGGCGCTGCACGCTCGCGGCGGCCTCACGCGTGAGGTCGCCGGCGCGGGCCTGGCTCTCCGCAAGACTCGTCTCGACGCGGCGGCCGATCAGGTCCTGACGGGCGACGCGCTCGGCGGCGATCGCGTCGAGCTTCGTCTGGAACTCGCTCACCTGCGGGTTTCCTCCTCGTCCAGGGAGCCGCTGATGCGGCCACCCGAGCCGGGGCTGTCGAAGATGTCGCCGTCGACGCGGTAGGCGCGGGAGGACCGCTCGGGATCCTCACCACCCTGGTTCCCCGCGGCGGCGGGTGGCAGGCCGCCGAGCATGCTCATCTCGCTGGGATCGACAGCCGCGCCGACCGGATCAAGCCCCGGCGCGGTGCCGAGGGCGGCCCCGGACGCCGGAGGCGCCGAGGAGTGCCCGATCGAGCCGGGATCGCCGAGAGAGCCGCTCACGGCCCCCTGCTCGGCCAGTCCATCGGAAACCCCACCCAGCGCGGCGGCCGGGGTGGTGTGCTCCTGCCCGCCCAGCGCGGTCCCGGCCGGGACCTCCGGGTCGGGAGGCACAAGGGACGGCACGCCACCGGCTGGGCCGGAGGGAACGTGATCCGAACCAGCCGAGCCGAAAGCGGTTGGCTGGGCGCCATCGGGCGCGCCAGCGGCGCCCGTGCCGAGATCGGGCAAGGAGCCGGAGTTTCCAGAGGACGCCAGGACGTCAGCGAAGACGCCAGCCGCCCCCGCGCGCTGAGCCGCATCAGCGAGGGGGCCAGCACCTCCGAAGGCCTCCGCGTGGGCGGGGTCATTGGAACCCCCAGCCACCGGCCTCTGGGCTCCATCGGCGAGCGGGGCGAAGTCCGCGGCGCCAGCTGACTGGCCGGGGCCGCCGAATGCGCCGCTCGCGCCGAGGCGCTGGGCTGGGTCGGTGGAGAGGCCGGGGGCGGACCCGGCGGCGCCGGGTGTGGCGGTCCGGGCGGGCGGCTCCCCATCCAGGGGGTACGTCGTCGGGGCACCGGGGACGGACCCGGGGCCGCCGGGCGCGGTTGGCTCCTCGCCGAGGGTGTACGTCGTTGGGGTGCCCGTGCCGTCGTCGAGCGTGATCACCGTTGGGCCGGTCTCGCCGGCTGGGCGTTCGGCTGTGATGTGCAGTGGGCCGTCGTCGATGTGGATCTTGCCGTCGGCGGCCGGGGTGTACGCGGGGGTCGCCGGGTCGGGGGTGCCCCACGTGAGCTGGTAGTCCTTCGGCTGACCGTCGCCGTTGTCGATCTTGATGGCCATTCGGCCGGTCTGGTCCGGCTCGGTCAGTTCGAGCTTGCTGTCGCCCCGCTGGACCGTCAGCGTGTCCTGCTCGTCCGGCACCGGCGCGGCGGCCGGCACGGCGGGCGCCACCGCCGGGGGCACGACCGGAGGGGCAAGTGGTGGTGTCGCACCCGCGCCACCCGCCGCACCCGCCGGGCCAGCGCCACCCGCGAAACCCGCGCCGCCCGCCGAGCCACCGCCACCCGCCGAACCCGCGGCGCCACCGCCGGCGCCGCCCGCGCCACCGGCACCGGAGCTCTGCGGCGCGACCGGCGCGGCCTCGCCGACCGCAGCGAACGGGTTGTCCGGCACCTGCTGCAACTCGGTGTTCAACGCCGACCACTGGGCCGCCACCGCGACGCGCGTGTTCTCGCACATCGTCTGGAACTCGCCGACGAAACCGGCGAACCAGCGGCAGAACTCCGCCAGCCAGCTCTTCGCCCACGACTGCACCGCGTCCAGCAGCTCGTCCGACATCCCGAACGACGAGCCCACCAGCAGCTGCCCCGCCAACGGCGAATGCTGCCCCAGCAGGAACGGGATGAAGTGCTTGAAGTCGTCCGCGCTGGCGTTGCGCCCCAGCTCCGCGATCCGCGCGAGGCGCGAGGTGTCCTGCGCCGTCAGGCCCTGCTGCTGCGGCCACGTCTGGAACGCGTACTGCAGCACCCACGAAGCCTTGTCCCGGCACGAGCCGGCGACCGCGGCGATCGTCCGGTTCACCACGTCCGCCGCGTGCTCCAGCGACTGCTCGACGGCCCTGACCCCGTCCCCGAACTTCGTCCAGGACGCCGCCGCCGCGCTCTTCCCGTCGCCCTCCCACGAGCCGAACAACGCCTGCATCGCGGAGTTCTGCGACGGCGCCGCGTCCGCGACCGACTCCCGCACCTGCACGATCTCGGTCACCCCCGCGGCGAACTTGTCGAACGGGATGTCGCGCTGCTCGTCGTAGCGGTCGATCAGCTCCTGCAAGCGGAAATCCGGCAACCCGGGCGCCGCCACCGCGCGCGCCCTGCTGTAGACGGGCAGCCACACCCGGAAACTGTCCAGCCCCGGCACGCCGGCGTCGAGGATCTCGTTCGAGTTCGCCGCCCCCGGGCTGGTGTCCGACCCCTTCAGCGAGTCGAGGCGCGCCTTCCCGTCGTCGACCGCCCGCGCCTGCGCCTCGCGCGCCGCCTGCATGTTCGCGTCGTGCTTGCCCTGCGCCGCGGAGTACGCGTCGTAGGCGAAGGCGCCGTCCTGGAGGTCCCGGTCGGTGAACCCGAACCGGTCCTGATAGGACTCCAGCAGCTCCTTCTTCTCGTTCTCGTTCGCGAAGCCGTAGACGACCGGGTCGACGTCACCGATCGCGTCGAAGTAGCGGACGAGCAGGGTGCGCTTGGTCTCGTCGTCGATCCCCGGGTCGTCGACGAGCTGCCGGACCTCCTCGATCGTGGGCAGCCGCTCCGCCATCAGCTCGCCGCCGTCCGCACGTCGCCCTGGGACCGGTCGTCCGCCGCCGTGTAGGACCCGCTCGCGCGGCCCAGCTTGTCCGCGAACTCACCGGAGGCCCGCACGTAGCTGTCCACACAGGCCACCAGCCGCTGCACACCCGCCTGGTACCCGGCGAAGGACTCGTGGTGCTTGCGGCCGAAGTCCTCGGCCGTGATCCGCACGTCCTTGAGGTTGGGCAGCGTGTACCGCAGCTGCGTCCCCGGCTCCTCCCGCACCGTGCCGGCGGCGGCGCTGAGCTGCTGCGGATCGACCTCGTACCCGGCCACGACCACTCCCCCTCGCTCCGTGTCGTGCACAGAACATACCTACCGGGTACGACAATCCGCAGTCGGTTCAGGAGACAGACGAAACGACTCCGGCGAGGCGGTCCGCGGCGGCCTGGGCGGTTTCCTGTGACGGCGCCTCGACCATCACCCGCACCAGCTGCTCGGTGCCGGACGGGCGCAGCAGGACGCGGCCCTCGTCGCCCAGCTCGGCCTCCACGGCCTCGACGGCTTCGCGCACGACGTCGGACTTCGCGACCGTCGCCTTGTCGGAGACCCGCACGTTGACCAGCACCTGGGGCAGCTTGCGCATCACGCCGGCCAGCTCGGCCAGCGGCTTGCCGGTCGACGCGACCCGGCTCATCACCCGCAGCGCGGTGAGCAGGCCGTCGCCGGTGGTGGCGAGCGCCGGGAACACCACGTGGCCGGACTGCTCGCCGCCCAGCGCGTACCCGCCCGCGCGCAGCTCCTCCAGCACGTACCGGTCGCCGACGGCCGTGGTGCGCAGGTCGACCCGGTGGTCGCGCATGGCCAGGTGCAGGCCGAGGTTGCTCATCACGGTCGCGACGAGGGTGTCGTGGGTCAGCTCCCCGGCCTCGGCCATCGCGAGCGCCAGGATCGCCATGATCTGGTCGCCGTCCACCAGCTCGCCGGAGGCGTCCACGGCGAGGCAGCGGTCGGCGTCGCCGTCGTGGGCGATGCCCAGGTCGGCGCCGTGCTCGACCACCATCGCCTGGAGCTTCTCCGGGTGGGTCGAGCCGCAGCCCTCGTTGATGTTGATGCCGTCCGGCTCCGCGTGGATGGCGATGACCTCGGCCCCGGCCTTGCGGTAGACCTCGGGCGCGGCGAACGAGGCCGCGCCGTTGGCGCAGTCGACGACGATCCGCAGGCCCGTGAGCGGGTGCGGGGTGGCCGCGAGCAGGTGGTTCGTGTAGCGCTCGAGGGCGTCGTCGACGTCGCTGACCCGGCCGATCTCCGCGCCGGTCGGGCGGGGGCCGTCACCGGTCAGGCCCGCCTCGATCTCGTCCTCGATGCCGTCCGGGAGCTTGTGCCCGCCGGAGGCGAAGAGCTTGATGCCGTTGTCCGGCATGGGGTTGTGCGACGCGGAGATCATCACGCCGAGGTCGGCTTCGAGGGCGCCGACCAGATGGGCGACCGCGGGGGTCGGCTGGACACCCACACGGAGGACGTCCGCGCCCGCCGACGCGAGGCCGGCCACGACGGCGGCCTCCAGCATCTCGCCGCTGGCCCGGGGGTCCCGCCCGACGACCGCGACCGGACGGTGCGAGCGGTCGTGCGCGGCGAGCACACGGGCCGCGCTGGCCGCCACGGACAGCGCCAGCTCCGGGGTCAGCTCCCCGTTGGCGAGGCCTCGAACCCCGTCGGTGCCGAAAAGGCGAGCCATCTCATCCTCTCCTCGAGCGTGCAACCCCGACAACCTAGCGTCCCCCGGTTCGACGGTAACGCTCCCCCGGAGCATCGTCGCCAGGGTGCGTTCCGCTGGAAGAACGCGGTTTTCGCACGTTACATACCCAGCCTGGGTGTCACCTGCACAGGAACGACGAAGGCGCCCACCCGGAACCGGATGGGCGCCTTCGCGTCGGACTGGCGCAGGTCAGCGCTTGCTGTACTGCGGAGCCTTGCGGGCCTTCTTGAGGCCGTACTTCTTGCGCTCGGTCGCACGCGCGTCGCGGGTCAGGAACCCGGCCTTCTTCAGCGCGGGACGGTCGTCGGCGTCGACCTCGACCAGGGCGCGAGCGATCGCGAGGCGCAGCGCGCCCGCCTGGCCCGAGATGCCGCCACCGGTCAGGTTGCCGAAGATGTCGAACGAGTCCGGCTTCTCGACGGTCACCAGGGGCTCGCGGATGAGCTGCTGGTGCACCTTGTTCGGGAAGTACTCCTCCAGGCTGCGCCCGTTGAGCTTGAACTTGCCGGTGCCGGGGACGAGCCGCACGCGGACGACGGCCTCCTTGCGACGGCCGACGGTCTGGGCGGAGCCACCGGCAGCGCGGGACGGCCGCGGCGCGGCCGGCGTCTCGCTGGTCACGACCGCCTCGGTGGCCTCGGGGGCCTCGGTCTCGGTCTCCGTGCTGGTCACAGACACTTCCTCACTCACTTGGCGACCTGCGCGATCTTGGTGATCTCGAACGGCTGCGGCTGCTGCGCAGCGTGCGGGTGCTGCGGGCCTGCGTAGACCTTCAGCTTCTTCGCCTGGGCGCGGCCGAGCTTGTTCTTCGGCAGCATGCCCTTGACGACCTTCTCCAGCAGCCGGTCGGGCCGGGTGTCGAGCAGCTCGCCGAACGAGCGCTTGCGCAGACCGCCCGGGTAGCCGCTGTGCCGGTACGCGAACTTCTGGTCGCGCTTGTTACCGGTCAGGCGGACCTTCTCGGCGTTGACGATGATGACGAAGTCACCGGTGTCCACGTGTGGTGCATACGTGGGCTTGTGCTTGCCGCGCAGCAGCGTGGCGACCTCGGTCGCGAGCCGGCCGAGCACGACATCCTCGGCATCGATCACATGCCAGGCACGGGTGACATCGCCAGGCTTAGGGCTGTACGTGGGCAAGGGTTTACCTCGTGGTCAACGGTGCGTTTGGGGTCGAGTGCGTACCCAGCGCGAACGCTTGCTGCACGCACAACGACATATAAAGATACCCGCCGGGTTCGGCGACCTTGAAGGCGGGGTGTCCCCGGCCTACATACTAGGGTTGCGCGCAGTCGAGAACACGGTTTTCCGCCTGGAGGGGGCCACCGGCGTGTCCGCGCGAACGAGATCCAGCCTACCGAGGTTCACCGCGGTGCTCGCCACCGTGGCCCTGCTCGCCGGGTGCGGCAGCGCCAAGGCGGGGACGCCCGTGCCCGACGGCGAGGACGCCGCCGCCTACGTGAGCGCGAAGTTCGACGAGACGCTCAACAAGCTGTCCGACCAGTTCAGCGCCAACGAGACCCGGAAGACCCGGCTGGACCAGGTGGTGCGCTTCGACGAGCGGCGCCTGAACGCGACGATCAGCGCGGTGCAACTGGGGCACCCGCCCGCGCGGCTGAGCCGCAACCACTCGAACCTCGACTCGAACGAGTACCTGGACGTCTACCACCCGGCCAACAGCCCGGTCGAGTACATGCTGCTCGGGCCCGTGTACGCCAGTCTCGCGCCGACGCCGTGGGTGCAGATGCCGTACACGTCGGGCCAGTACAACGAGTGCTACTGGGAGGGCGCGCAGACGGTCTGCAAGATGCTCGGCGCCGTGCAGGACTCGGTGGAGGGCGGCCACGGCGCGAAGAGCGCCAACAGCAAGCCCGACGGCAGCGTCGAGCTGATGGCCGAGGTGACCCTGACGGCGTTCATCGAGAACGACGTGGTGACCTTCCCCGCCGCGATCAGCTCCGAGCTGACGGCCGAGATGAAGGCGCAGACGCTGCAGACGCGAGTCGTGCTGGACCCGCGGGGCAAGCTGACCGAGATCGAGATGACGGGCAAGATCACCGGCAACGGGCACGAACTGGAGATCGACTACCACTACCGGCTCGACGGCACGCCGTCCGAGGTCGACCTGCCGAAGATCCCGGACCCGTCGCAGGTCACGGTGCTGGCGGACAGCGCGGCGGTGTCGGATTTCTACGCCCGGATGGACGACATCCAGGGGCAGGGCAGGTGAGTGGCGTGAACCAGCCGCAACAGCCGGGGTGGCAGCCGGGACAGCAGAATCCCGCCGGCGGACCGGTCCCCCAGCCCTGGGGACAACAGGGCCCGGCCGGCGGGCCGGTTCCGCAGCAGTGGGGCCAGCAGCCCACTGACCAAGCGGGCGCGGCCGCACCCTGGGGCCAGCCCGGCCAGCAGAATCCCGCCAGCGGGCCGGTGCCCCAGCCGTGGGGGCAACAGCCCGCCGACCAGACCGGCCCGGCGAACGGCCCTGCCGCATCTTGGGGCCAGCCCGGCCAGCACAACCCCGCCAGCGGGCCGGTCCCCCAACCATGGGGGCAACAGCCAGCCGACCAGACCGGTCCGGCTACCTCCTGGGGCCAGCCCGGCCAGCACAACCCCGCGAGCGGGCCGGTCCCCCAGCCTTGGGGCCAGCAGTCCGCCGAAACCGGCTCCCTACCGCCCGGGCAGAACTGGGGCCAGCAGGGCCCGGCCAGCGGGCCGGTTCCGCAGCAGTGGGGCCAGCAGCCCACTGACCAAGCGGGCACGGCCGCTCCCTGGGGCCAGCCCAGCCAGCACAACCCCACCAGCGGGCCGGTCCCCCAACCGTGGAGCCCGCACGAAACCGGCCAGGTGCCGCCCGGCCAGGGGTGGAACCAGCCCGGCCAGGCGCAGCACCAACCCTCCAGCCCCGCGACCGGCCCCCAGCCCCAGCAAGGCGGGCAGTGGCAGCCGAGCTACGGGGGGTTCGGCGCGTTCGGCGAGCAGAAGCCCAAGCGCTCCAAGAAGCCGTTCCTGATCGGCGCCGCCGTGGTCGTGCTGCTCGGCGGGGGTGGCGTCGGCGCGTGGCTGCTCGGCGCGTTCCAGGGGGACACCCTCGACCGGGCCGCGGTCCAGGACGGCGTCGTCAAGATCCTCCGCGAGGACTTCGGCGAAGGAGACGTCAAGAACGCACAGTGCCCCGAGGACCAGCCGGTCCGCACGGGCACCACGTTCGAATGCACGGTGACCGTTGCGGGACAACCGAAAAAGGTCACCGTCCGCGTCCTCAACGACCAGGCGCAGTACGAAGTCGGAATGCCGCGCTGACCAACGGAAAAAGGCCCCGGCGCACAACGCCGGGGCCCCTTCCGGGAAAAAACTCAGCCGCCGAACATCTTGGTGATGCCGGTGTCCGTGGACTGGTAGCCGTCCGCGATCTGCGGCAGCGCGGTGGCGATGCGGGCGAGGAGACCCTTCATGTCCTCCAGCGCGCGGTTCCACTCCTCCTGCCGGTCGTGCCACGCCTGCTGCGCGTCACCGGTCCAGCTGTTGGTCAGCGGAGCGAGGTCCGACTTCAACTGGGTGAAGAGGTTCTCCAGCTCGCCGCCGGTCTTGTTGCAGTCCTCGGCCGCCTGGTGGATGGTGGCGTAATCGACCTTCATCGGGCCCGACATGATTGTCCTTTCTGGTCTGGAAGTCAGGTGTGGTGACGGCGCTCAGGCCGCGATCACAGGCCCTCGAGAGCGGCCTGGAGCGAGCTCAGCTGCTGGTTGACTTCCTGGTCCTGCACCTCGTACTGGACACCGGAGGACTTGAGCATCTCGCCGATGTGCTCGAGCGCGTCGTTCAGCTTCGCCGACTTCTGGGCGAACGCGTCCATGACGTCCTGGAACACCTTGGCCGCCGGACCGGTCCAGCCAGCCTGCGTGGCCTCGATGTTGTTGGCCAGCTGCATCAGGTTCTGGTCCATCGCCAGCTTGGCCTCGGACACCTTCAGGTGCGCGGCCGCGAATTCTGCCGGATCCCCTTCAAAGCCGCCTGCCATGAGGAACTACCCCCTTCGTCGTGGTGTTGTCCGTAACGATCCCAACCGCCTACGGACCTACGACGATGACCTTGCCATGGCCGGTTCCGCCTTGTCCCGCCGTTCGCGGAAGTAGTTGCGCGTGTGAATGCCGCGCTCACCCGAACGGGTTTTCACGCGCTGATGTTGAGCGTCCGGATCACCTGCGTGCACGCGGCGTCCACGCGCTGACGCGCGTTTTCGTTCGCATACACGCACCCGACGTTCACCTGGACGTTCCCCTGCGCCAGCGCGTACCAGTCGATCGACGCGTTCTGGCCGGGCAGGACCTGGTGGTAGAAGACCACTTTCCGGCCGGCGTAGGTGGCTTCCGGGTTGAACCCGGAGTACTGCGCGGGCGCCGCCTCGATCTGCGACCGCAACTCACTGACGAGCCGGCCGGGATCGGCCGACGCGTCGTAGGACAGCGGGTGCTCCTGGACCGACACCGAGTCGAACTGCTGCTGCGCGTCGTCCGGTTTGATCAGCGTCTCCCGCAGGTCCGGCGAGCCACCGGTCTGCGTCCAGTCCTGCGGCGCGGTGAACTGGTAGTGGTACTGCGCGACGACCTTCCCCGGCGGCGGTTCCGGCTCCCCGTCCGCGGTCAGCACGACCACCAGCCCGGCCACCGCGGCGACGACGAGCACGGCCGCGCCGCCGATGATCCACGGCAGCTTCGGCTTCTTCCGCGACGGTGGCGCGGGGATCCCGCGCGGCGGAGAACCCGGGCCGGAGCCGTGGTGGGCGGGGCGCGGCGGTCCGGGCGGCGGGCGGCGCACGCCCTGCGGCGCCTGGCGTGGCACGGCCGGACCGCTGAACCCGCCGGGCGGTGTCGGCGGCCGGGGCGAGAACCCCGGGCGCGGCGCGTTCGGGTTGCGCACCACCTCGGTGCGCTGGTCGGCGAGCTGCCGGGAAGGCACACGCGGCGGCGGCGCGGCGGGCGCCTTCTGGACCGCGAGCAGCGCGCCACGCGCGACCACCGTCTCCGGCTGGTCCAGAGTGGTCGGAACCACGCCGGTGCGCTCGTGGACCAGCCGCGAGATCATCGGGATCCGGCTCGAACCGCCGACCAGGAAGATCGCGCTGAGCTGCTTCGGGCGCAGCTCGGCCTCCTCGATCGCGGCGCACGTCAGTTCGACGGCGCGGCCCAGCGGCGCGGCGACCAGGCGCTCCAGGTCCTCCCGCGTCACGTGCGCGTCGGCGAACGGCGGCGGCATCGGCACGTCGGTGTAGGCGTGCCGGGACAGCGTTTCCTTGGCGCCGCGGACGTCCTGGCGTAGCACGCGGCGACGGCGCCGGTCGGTCAGCTCACGGCCCTCGACGAGCTGGCGCCACGCGTCCGGGTCTGCCGACGACACCAGGCTGCCGACGTGCTCCAGCAGCAACTGGTCGACGTCGGCGCCGCCGAAGCTCGGGTCGCCCCGCGTGGCGAGCACCTGGAACCCGCCGCGGTGGCCGGGGACCCGGCTCACCACGCTCACGTCCACCGTGCCGCCGCCGAGGTCGAGCACGGCCAGTGTCGCGCCGGGACGGTTGCTGATCTCGACCGTGCGGTCGGAGTTGATCTCCTCGGGCGCGAAGGTCGCGGCGTGGAACACCGCGGCCGCGACCGGCTCCGGCACGAGCGTGACCTCGCGGGCCAGACCACTCGCGGCCTGGCGCAGCAGCCGGGTGCGGACCGCGCCCCAGTCGGCCGGGTGGGTCAGCACGAGCAGCCCGACCTCGGCGTTGCTGGCGAGGCGGCGCGCCTCGGTGACGGCGCGTTCCAGCACCGCGCGCACGACGTCGGTGACCCGCAGGACGCGGTCGCCGAGCAGCAGCTCGCCCTCGTCGATGCGGCGCTTCGGGTTCGGCTCGTAGCGCGACGGGTCCATCGCCGCCTGCCGGTCGGCCTCCTGCCCGACGAACAGGGTGCCGTCGGCCGCCGCGTACACGGCCGAGGACATGAGCGGCTGCCCGTCGACGACGACCACCTGCGGCGGCCGCCCGTTCAGCGCGGCCACCACGCAGGTGCTCGACGTCCCGAAGTCCACTGCGACGCGCAAGGTCACGACGCGCCCCCGAGAAACGGCACCAGAGCCGCGACACGGCCCTGGTGCTCCGCTCCGATGTGGACGGTCCTGATCAGTCCGGCTGGATCCACGACACCTGCATCAACTGCTTGCCGACCTTGCGGCTCACCAGCACACCACGACCCGGCGGCATCGCGGACGGCTTGACGTTGCCCAGCAGCTGGCCCTCGTCCTTGCTGCCGTTCATCACGATGCCCGGCGCCGCGATCTCCTTCAGCTTGCCGATGATCGGGTCGTAGGCCGCCCGCGACGCGCCACCCGTGCGGCGCACCACGACCATGTGCAGGCCGACGTCCTTTGCCTGGGCCAGGAACTCCGACAGCGGCTTGAGCGGGTTGGACGTCTGCGTGGCCACCAGGTCGTAGTCGTCGACCACGATGAACAGCTCCGGCCCCTTCCACCAGGACCGGTTGCGCAGCTGCTCCTGCGTGACGTCCGGCCCGGGCAGCCGCCGGGTCATCGACCCCACGATGTCCTTGACCATGCCGTCCAGCTGGTTGGCCGACACCGCGTAGCCGAGCAGGTGGTTGCCCTCGACGAACCCGAGCATCGTGCGCCGGTAGTCCACCAGCACGATGACCGCTTCCTTCGCCGTGTACCGCTCGGTGATCCCGCGCGTGATCTGCCGCAGCAGGTTCGTCTTGCCGGACTCGCCGTCGGCGAAGGCGATGAAGTGCGGGTCGGCGTCGAAGTCCAGGTAGACCGGCGCCAGCTCGTCCTCGTTGATGCCGATCGGGATGAGCTTGGTGTGCCGCTGCTTGTCCATCGACAGCACGTCCTCGTAGGACACCATCTCCGGCAGCAGCCGCACCTGCGGCGCCGGGCGGCCCGGCCAGGCGGCCTTGATCTTCGCGACCGCGTCCGCGACGCCGGCGCCGATCGATTCCGGATCGCTCGACCCGTCGATCCGCGGCAAGCCGATCAGCATGTGCAGCCGGTCGCGGGTCAGGCCGCGGCCGGGACGGCCCTCGGGCACGTTCACCGCGGTACGGCGGTCGATGTCGGATTCGCTCGGGTCACCGAGCCGCAGCTCGAACCGCGTGCCCAGCATGTCCTTGATGGCCGGGCGGATGTCCGCCCACCGGTTCGCGGAGATGATCACGTGCACGCCGTAGGCCAGAC
Organism: Amycolatopsis sp. NPDC006125; assembly: GCF_040614195.1. Classification (NCBI taxonomy): domain Bacteria; kingdom Bacillati; phylum Actinomycetota; class Actinomycetes; order Pseudonocardiales; family Pseudonocardiaceae; genus Amycolatopsis; species Amycolatopsis sp. NPDC006125. The sequence goes on along the minus strand of NZ_JBEXTZ010000060.1, from coordinate 11,045 downwards.
CGCGCTGGGCCAGCGCGGTGATCTGCGGCTCCAGCTCCTCGAAGTCGTCGCGCAGGGCGCGCCAGCCGTCGACGATCAGGAACGCGTCGCCGAACGGGTCCTGCTCCGGGGTGATCTCGCCGCGGCGCTTGCGGTTGCGGAAGTCGGCCATCGAGTCGATGCCCAACTGCCCGAACAGGCCTTCCCGCTCGTTGGCGAGCGCGTTCAGCTCGGCCACGATGCGGCGCGCCTTGTCCGGCTCGCGCCGGGCCACCGCGACACCACCGACGTGCGGCAGGTCGGAGAGGCCGGCGAGCGTGCCACCACCGAGGTCGATGCAGTAGAACTGCGCCTCCTCCGGCGTGTTGGCCAGCGACAGCGACATGATCAGCGTGCGCAGGAGGGTCGACTTGCCCGACTGCGGACCACCGACGATCACACCGTGACCGGCAGCGCCGGAGAAGTCCGCCCACAGCGGGTCGCGCCGCTGCTCGAACGGCCGGTCGACGATGCCGATCGGCACCTGCAGCTTGCCGTTGCCGAAGAAGCCAACCGGCGACAGACCCCGGTCGTCGGTCGGGTTGAGGTTCGGCAGCAGCGTGTCCAGCGAGTTCGACTCGTCCAGCGGCGGCAGCCACACCTCGTGCGCGGGCGGGCCCTGGCCGATCAGGCGGTCGACGATGACCTCGAGCTCGGTCGGCTCGGTGCCCTCCTCCTGCTGCGGCTGGGGCGCGGCCTCGACGCGCACCGGCTCCGGTTCCGGCTCCGGCGGCAGCTCCACGAAGTCGGGCACGAACAGCTGCGGCCGCTTGTCGGCGCGCACGACGTTGGCCACCGGCCCGGCCGCCTGCATCCCGGCCGGCCGGTACGGACCGGACACGTAGGACGCCTTGAACCGGACCATTGTGGACGTGTCGTACTTCAGGTACCCGGAACCCGGGATCGACGGCAGCTCGAACGCGTCCGGCACGCCGATCGCGGCCCGCGATTCCGCGGCGGAGAACGTCTTCAGACCGATCCGGTAGGACAGGAACGTGTCCAGACCACGCAGCTTGCCCTCCTCCAGCCGCTGCGAGGCGAGCAGCATATGCATCTGCAGCGACCGGCCGACGCGGCCGATCTGGAGGAAGATGTCGATGAAGTCCGGTTTGGCCGTCAGCATCTCGGAGAACTCGTCGATGCAGATGAACAGCGCGGGCAGCGGGTCGAGGTCGGCGCCGTTCTCGCGGGCCTTCTCGTAGTCCCAGACGTTCTTGTAGTTGCCCTTCGCGAGCACTTCCTGGCGCCGCGCGACCTCGCCCGCGATCGCGTCCTTCATGCGGTCGACCAGCGTCAGGTCGCCGGCCAGGTTGGTGATCGTCGCCGCGACGTGCGGGGCCTTGTCCAGGCCGAGGAACGTCGCACCACCCTTGAAGTCGACCAGGATCATGTTCAGCGTCGTGCTGGAGTGCGTGGCCAGCAGGCCGAGCACCAGCGTGCGCAGGAACTCCGACTTACCGGAACCGGTCGCCCCGATGCACAGGCCGTGCGGGCCCATGCCCTCCATCGCGGCTTCCTTGATGTCCAGCTCGACGGCCTGCCCGAACTCGCCGATCCCGAACGGGACGCGGTAGCGGTCGCGCACCGGGCGCGGCCGCCAGGCCTGCTGCACGTCGAACGTCATCGGGTCGCCGGGGATGCCGAGCAGCTCCAGCAGCGTCGGGTTGGACAGCAGCGGCTCGTCCTCGCTCGCCTCCTGCGCGGCGCTGCCGACGCGGTACGGCGCGAGCTTGCGGGCCAGCGCCTCGCACTCGACGACGCTGAGCGTGTCCGGCTTGCCGAACCACTCGATGCCGCCGCCGCTGCGCGCGCCGACGCGTTCCTTCTCCACCACCAGGCGCAGGCCGCGGCGCGCGGCGAGGTTGCCCAGGGAGTCGGACAGGTCGATCAGGGTGACGCCGACCAGGCCCTCTTCGAGGATGATCTGCTCCTCGCGGGTGACCTCCGCGTCGTCCAGCACGATCACGATGTGCGGCTGGTCCGGCGACGGCGTCGCGTTGCGCGAGAACCGCGGCCGGTCACGCAGCTCCGCGTCCAGCCACTGCTCGATCTGCGCGAGCGAACCGGCCATCATGCGCAGCTGGCCGATGCCGTCGGCGAGCTCGGGGTGCTGCACGTGCGGCAGCCACTTCGCCCACTCCCACTCGGCCTTCGCGCGGCCGGTGGTGGCGAACGCGAGCAGCACGTCGTCACAGCTGTGGAAGGTGACCAGCTGGGCCAGCATCGCCCTGGTCAGCCCGCGGGTCAGCTCCTTGTCGCCGCTCAGGCTCACCGCCGCGAACCCGCGCAGGGTGATCTGGGTGGGCAGATCGGGGACGATCGAGTGGGCGCGCACGAACCGGCGCAGCGCCAGCGTCGCGATCGGCTCCAGCTCGTCGACCGGCCCGGTCTGCGGCGGCACCAGGCGCGTGGCCAGCCGGTGCGAGCTGCGCCCGACGCGCAGGTGCAGGAAGTCCTGGTCGTTCTGGCGGCGCTCCCACATGCGGCGGCTCGCGGCCAGCGACCACAGCGCCTGCGGATCCGGGTGCACCCACTCCAGCGACGCGCGCTGCTCGGCCATCGCCTCGCGGGCCCGCTCGCGCATCTGCCCGAGGTACCGCAGGTAGTCCTTGCGGTCCTCGTTCATCTCGGCCTTCTTGGCCCCGCCGCTCTTGCCGCCACCGGCGAACATCCCGCCCATCGACATGAGCATCATCAGCGGGAACATCAGGGTCAGCGGGCTGCGCGCGGCCGCACCGCCGGTGGTGAACATGACCACGACCATGCCCATGGTGGCCACGATCATGACCACCGGCATCATCTTCTGGACGACGTTGCCGGGGATCGTGCGGGGCACCTCGGGTGGCGGTTCGAGGTGGACCTCACCGCCCGGTGGGCGCGGCGCAGCAAGCCTTGGTGACCTCTTGAACTGCAGCGTGCTCACCGAAGGGTCCCCTCTTCAAGTCGTCCTGCTCCTCCAGCGCCCACACGGTAGCGAACAACGACCTCTTCCGAGGCCGAGACCGCCCAACCCGGCACCGATTGCCCGAATCCACCCCCGTGGCGGAGCCAGGTGCAGTAATACTAGGACCGCCCACCGACAGTCCGGAACGATCCGCGGGTGCACGTTGGGCAGGAATTCACGGGCAGCGGCTGCCGCGGACACGGTCGTTCGGTATAAGTAGCCCGCAGCATTCTCTCGGGTAGGGGGCAGGCAAGTGGCAACGGGCACGACGGTATTCAGCAGGGTGACGGTGGTCGCGCCCCGCACCAGGATCGACGTGGCGCTGCCGGCCGACGTCGCGGTCGCCGACCTGATGCCGATGCTGCTCGACATGGCCAGGGAGACCTCGCCGGACGGCGGCGCCCGCCACGGCGGCTGGGCGCTGGCCAAGCTGGGCGACGCGCCGCTCGACCCGAGCCGGACGCTCGCCTCGCTCGGCATCGTCGACGGCGACCTGCTGCAGCTGCGCAAGCGCAACGACAACCCGCCGCCGCCGCTGTACGACGACGTGGTCGACGCGATCGCCGACGCCCAGCCGGACACCTTCCGGCCGTGGACCAAGGAGACCGCGCGGCGCATCGGGCACATCGCGGGCGGCCTGGCGCTGTTCACCGCGGCCCTGGCCCTGTTCTTCGGCGGCCCGCTGTTCGGCGGGAACGGCCTGGCCGCCGCGCTCACCGCGGGTGTCGCCGCGATCGCGTGCCTCGCGGTCGGCGCGACGCTGGCCAAGGCCTACCAGGCCGAGGCGACCGGGGTGGTGATCGCCGCCGCGGGCGGGTTGCCGTTCGCGTTCGTCGCCGGGTTCTACGCCGTGCCCGGGCTGACCGTGCGGGCCAACCTGCTGCTGGCCAGCGGTTTGGTGGTGATCCTGGCCGCGGTCGCGATCATGATCATGGGCGCAGGCATCACGACGTTCATCGCCGCCGCCACGGCAGGCGTGATCGGGGTGGTCGCGTTCACCATCGCGACCCTGATCGCGCACCCTGCGGCCGGCATCGCCGCGGGCACCGCGGCCGGCGCGCTCGCGCTGATCTCCCTGCTGCCGCGCGCGACGATCTGGCTGGCCAAGCTGCCGCTGCCGCACGTGCCGGGCACCGCGGAGGAGCTCAAAGAGGACACGACGTTCCCGGACTACGCCGAGATCGAGCGCCGCACGGCCGTCGCCCACAACTACATGACCGGCCTGCTGATCGGGTGCGGCAGCGCGACCGCGATCGCCGCGATCATCACCGCGACCGCGCCCGGCGTGTGGGGCATCCTCACCGCCGCCGTCGCGACGATGGTGCTGCTGCTGCGCGCCCGCTCCTACGCCAACGGCAGCCAGGCCGTCGCGCTGCTGACCACGGGCATCGTGTCCGGCGCCGGCATCCTGATCGGCTGGCTGGGCACGCAGACGCCGATGGGCCGCCTGCTGTGGGTGTTCGGGGCGCTGGTGATCATCGGCGCGGGTTCGCTGGTGGTCGGCGTCGTGTTCCCCAACCAGCGGTTCTCGCCGCCGCTGCGCCGCACCGTCGAGATCTTCGAGGCGATCTGCATCGCCACCGTGCTGCCGCTCGCGCTGGCCGTCATGGACCTGTACGCCACGCTGCGGCACATCTCGTTCGGCTGAGCATGATTCGAGGGGGAACTCGCGTGCGGAGACTCGGTGCGCCCGGCCGGACGGCGACCGTCCTGCTGGCGGCGTCGATCGGCGTGCTGGCGACCGGGACGGCACAGGCGCAGACGGGCGGCACCGGCTCCGACGGTTACTGGGCGGTGCCGCCGCCGTTCGTCGCCAGCTACCTGCCCAGCGACAACGGTGGCCGCAACAGCTTCGACTACCAGCAGAAGAACGCCTGCGTGACGCGTGACCTCGGGCAGAAGGAGGTCGTGCTGCGGGAGAAGCCGTGGGGCCAGCAGTACCTCCAGATCGAGGAAGCCCAGCAGCTCGCCCGCGCCAAGACCGGTTCGGCTGGCGGCGGCATCCGGGTCGCAGTGATCGACACCGGCGTCACCCGGCACCCGTACCTGCCCCGGCTGGAGGGCGGCGGCGACTACGTCTCGGCCGGTGACAACGGCCTGAACGACTGCGACGGCCACGGCACCGAGGTGGCCGGGATCATCGCCGCGCAGACGCCGCAGGACCAGATCGGGTTCACCGGCGTCGCGCCCGACTCGACGATCGTGTCGATCCGGCAGTCCAGCCAGAACTACTCCAAACCGGACTCGGCGGGCGGCACCAGCGGCCAGCAGACCGGTGGACGGCAGCAGAACGACGCGAACGGCGCGGGCACCACGCTGTCGCTGGCGCAGGCGATCGTGCGCGCGGTGAACCTGAACGTCGACGTGATCAACATGTCGGTGGACAACTGCCGCCCCGCGGACGGCTCGATCACCGACGGCGAGCGGGCGATCCAGGCCGCGGTGCGGTACGCGGTGGACCGGAACGTGGTGGTCGTGGCCGCGGCGGGCAACACCTCCGAGACGTGCCCGCAGAACGACCAGGCCGACCCGAACAAGCCCCGGTCGATCGTGACGCCGCCGTGGTTCTCCGACGACGTGCTGTCGGTGGCGGCGATCGACGAGACCGGCGGGGTGGCGCCGTTCAGCGTGCACGGGCCGTGGGTGAGCGTGGCCGCGCCGGGCACGAACATCATCTCGCTGGACCCGTCGAAGGGCTCGTCGCAGCTGGCGAACCAGACGATCGAGAACGACAAGGCGACGCCCATCCAAGGGACGAGCTTCGCGGCGCCGTACGTGGCCGGGGTGGCGGCGCTGGTGGCGGCGCAGTACCCGAACCTGAACGCGCGGCAGATCATGAACCGGATCCGGGTGACCGCGCAGCACCCGGGCGCGCAGGGCGGCCGGGACAACTTCACCGGTTTTGGCGTGGTCAACCCGGTGGCGGCGCTGACGGCGATCGTGCCCGCCGAGGAGGGCCTGGCCGCGGAGGCGGGACGGCAGCTGCCGTCCGGGCTCCCGGAGGCGAACCCGAAGAACTGGACGCCGATGATCGTGGCGCTGGCAGGCACCGGCGGGGGTCTGGTGGTCCTGCTGGTCGTCATGTTCGTGATGAGGACCATCCGCCGCACACGCTGAGCGCGATCTTTGAACAAAACCCGAGCTGGGTGGTCATCCCGTCGCCTGACACGTAACGATCACCTTGAGCCTGGGCCGCAACCCAGGCTCTCTCCGGCAGCCGAACATGCCAACCTTGCGGCCCTGGCTCAAGGTGATATGCACAAACCGGAAGGCGACGGGATGACCACCCGGCGACCCACTGCACGAGGTGAGACGAGGCACCCAACCCCTGGTCATCCCGGAGCCTGCCCGTCCGGCGAGGACTCTTTTGATCTTTAGAGCCGCGCTGTCGCGCAAAAACAGCGCCTCACGGCGCTCGAACGGTCACCTTCCGACCACCCCCGCCCCCGATGCCTGATTGTGTTTCAGTCGCCGAGCAGCCGTGTCAAGGCGGGAAAGCGTGCCTTGACACGCCTGGTCGGCGACCAAAGATCGGCTGTGGATCGGGGGCGGGGGAGGTCTGGTTGGGGTAGTCGGCTGCTTTGCGTTGCCGGGCGGTGGTTTGGTGGCGGAGAAAAGAAAAGCGGCCCTCCGCTTTGCTTGAGGGCCGCTGTCTCTTGTGGACTAGTTGCCTGATGTGCCGGTGTTTCCGGACGCCTGTTGTTGCTGCGACGGGAAGCTCCCGGCGTTCGGCGAGACCGGCACCGAGTCGTAGCTCCGCTGGGCGTCCTGCACGTTCAGCGACGCTCCGGTGGGCAGGAGGCGCACGATGGCGTCCGGCGCCGGCCGTGGGTCGGTCAGGCCCAGTGCGTTGGCGGTGTTCGCGTCGGGGACGCCGTACCGCAGGCCCCGGTCGGTCACCAGTGAGATGGGGCCCGTGGCGAACGACTGCTTCGACGTCGCCGACCGGATGACCGCTCCGCGGCCCGGGGGCATGTAGAAGTTGTCGATCTTCAGGCCGTCCGGGCTGGGCTGGCCGATCTGGATCAGCTTCGCGTCGGCCGGGACCGGGAGCTGCGTTCCGACGTAGACGGCCGTGTGCTGGTCCTCGGTCGTCGGGTCGCCGGGGTTCACCACGTTCCAACCCAGGCAGGTCACCGGGGTCTGCGTCGGGTCCAGGACCGTCGGCAGCTTGGCCGGCATGGTGTCCACCTTGAGCGCGTCCGCGTCACCGGGCTGGATCTGGCGGATGCTGCTGATCACGTCCGGCCGCACCTCCTGCGGGCGCGGGGCGGCGTTGGAGTCGGACGAGAACCGGATCAGGTCGGCGACCGCCGGGGACACCCGCTGGATGCCGTTCTGCAGGATGACGTAGTTCACGTTGGTGCCGTCCGCGAACGGCACCGCGAACACGTCACCCACCGAGAGGCTGATGTTATCCAGCGCCGAGAACTGCGACGGACTGCCCTGTCCGGGAACTGACGGCGGGGTGAACGGCGTCACCTGCGGGATGGCGTTCAGCAGGCCGATCGAGATGCGCCGCGCGTTCTGTGGGTTCAGGCCCAGTGCCGTGTAGACACCGGCACGCTTCGGGTCCGGGTCGAGTTCAGCGCGCACCGTGTTCGCGTTGGGCTGGTTCGGGTTCCGCTCCAGGCGGTAGATCAGGTACGGCTTGCCGTTCTCGCCGACGGCCAGCACGGCCTCATTGTCGCCCAGCTCACGCCCCGGCTTGGACACACCGGCGAGCACCGTCGTCGCGTTCGTGGCCTGCTGCACGGCGACCTGGTCGGGCAGGTCGTCCCTGATGGTCAGCTGGTCGCACACCGCCCAGTCGTCGGAAACCCGCTGCGACGTGGTCGGCAGCAGCTGCGGACCGTCCACAATGCCCGTCAGCCGTCCGCGCGGGATGTCCTTCAGCTGGTCGTCGGGCACGACCGACGGCTCCACCGCCGACGTCGCCGCCGCGCCGCCCTGACCCGACTGCGCCATCAGCAGCAGCCGCGCTGAGGCCAGGTTGAAGGTCGGGACCAGCTGCTTCGGGTTGCCGGTGACGACGTAGATCGCGCCGGACTCCTTGCCGATCACGATGTTGCCCGAGTCCGGCACGGCCGGTTTCGGGCTGATCAACCCGAAGATCACGAAGCCGACGACACCGAGCAGCGCCAGGATGAACCCGACGATCGTCGCTCTGCCGTGGGTCCGCATCGGATCGTGGAGCATGACCGAGTCACGCCGCACCAGCGCGGACTGCATGCGGCGCAGCACGAACTGGTAAGCGTGAACTTGCGATTTCGTTGTCGGTGTAGACGGCATTCTCGACCTACTGCTCCCCGAGTCGCGGTACGGTTCCGCAGGATAGCGGTACGGGATCTCCGCCGGTGTGGGTTTCTCCCAACTCCGGCTAGGGTCGGGTTCCCGGCCGACCGGCTTGCCGGGATCGCTGTAGGTACGAGGGGAAGAACGAGCGGATGTCCGTCACCACTCCGCCACGTCCGGGTGGGCCCCCGGGTTCACCGCCGCCGAGGGGCCGTCCGCCGGGCCCGCCACCGCGTGGCGGCGTGCCGGGCGGGCCGGGAGGACCCGCCGGACCACGCGGCCCGCAGGGACCCGGAGGCCCCGGTGGGCCTGGCGGTCCAGGTGGTCGCGGCCCTGGTGGACCCGGTGGCCCTGGTGGACCCGGTGGCCCGGGCGGTCAGGGTGGGCCGCCGCCGGCGCAGCCGCCCCCCGAACGTCCCGCGCCGGTCGCTCCCCCGGCTCGCCGCCGCGTCCTGAACACCCGGCTCGGCCCGATCCCGGTGACCAACCTCGTGGTGCTCGAGATCGGCCTCGCGATCGGGCTGATCCTCATCGCGATCAACGAGTCGCTGCTCTACGTCGGCATCGGCGTCCTCGGCGCCGCGCTGATCATCGCGATCCTGCGGTGGCGCGGTCAGTGGTTCACCCAATGGGCTGGACTTACGATGCGCTACTCGTTCCGCAGCCACGACCGGGTGTCGACGCCGCCGAAGCCCGACGCCCAGGCCATCGCGACCGGCGACGTGTCCGTTACCGGCCCGGAGGACGTGCGCGTCAGCCTGCTGCGGCTCGTCGTGCCGGACCTGGTGGTCGCGCACGGCAAGGACCACGAGCTGCAGGAGGTCGGGCTCGCCTGGCACGACGGCACGTGGACCGCGGTCCTGCTCGTCGAGCCCACGCCCGCGCTGATCACGCAGGCCGGCGGCGCGCCGAGCCTGCCGCTGTCGGCGCTGGCGCCGTGCCTGGAGGACCGCGGCGTCGTCCTGGACTCCATCCAGATGATCTGGCACTGCTACCCGGGCAGCGCGGCGCTGCCCGCGGACTCGCCCGCGCTGACGTCCTACCTGGAGGTCCTCGGGCCGCTGCCGGCCGCGGCGCGACGCACCACGTGGGTGGCGATCCGGCTCGACCCGCGCCGGTGCCCGGACGCGGTCCGCGAGCGCGGCGGCGGCGTCGTCGGCGCGCACCGCGCCTTGATCGGCGCGCTGTCCCGCGTCCGCAACGCGCTGGAGTCGCAGGGCGTGCCGACCCGGCCGCTCAGCCCGGACGAGCTGCTGCGGGCCGGGATCTCGGCCGCCGAGCTGACCGCGGCCGTCGGTGGCGGCGCGAAGGTGAACCTGAAGGAGAGCTGGACCAGCGCGACGGCGGCGGGCATCGGCCACGCCAGCTACGCCGTCACCAGCTGGCCCAAGGGCAAGATCACGACCACGCTGAACGCGCTGACCAGCGTGCGCACGCTGTCGTCGACCGTGGCGATGTCCATCTCGCCCGCGGACGACGAGGGCAAGGTCGGCCTGCGCGGCGTGGTCCGGCTGAGCGCGCGCAACCCGCGTGAGCTGGACACCGCCGACGAGCGGCTCAACACGCTCGCCGAACGCGTCGGTGTGTCGCTGACCCCGCTGCGCGGCCTGCAGATCGACGGGCTCGCCGCGACCATGCCGATGGGAGGCACCGCATGAGCCTGCGGCTTCGTGACCCGGGCCGGAACACGGGCGTCGCGCCCGAGTTCGTGGTCGACCCGGTGCTGCTGGACGCGATCAGCCCGTCCGGTGACCGCGGCGGCATCGTCGTCGGCTCGGGCCTCAAGGGCGAGCCGCTGACCATCTCCGCCCTGAGGGCCACCCCCACCCGGATCGTGCTGGTGGGTGGCCTGTACCTGGCGCGGCAGGTGGCGCTGCGGGCGATGGCGGTCGGCGCGTGGGTGACCATCGCGACCGGGCGGCCGGCCGCGTGGCAGGTGCTGCCGAAGGCAGCGGGCAACCAGCCGAACGGGCGACCGTCGCCGCTGGTGACCATCCGGCGGCTGTCGCCGGTCGAGCTGCCGCGCCCCTCGGAGGACGCACCGCTGCTGGTGGTGACCGACGGCGGGCCGACGCCGCAGGACCTGTTCCCGCCCCGATCGCCCTGGCACACGACGGTTTACGTGCTGCCGTACCTGCACCCCCAGGCGACGACGATCGCGAACGCCGCGGACGTCGTGCTGATGCAGCGGCTGCCCGCCGGACAGGCCGAGCTGGCAGCCCGGATCTGGCGCCTGCCGCCGCAGATGGTGCGGCAGCTGACCACGCTGAAGGACGACCAGGTGGTGGCACTGGGCCAGAACCTCTGGCGCCCCCTCCGGCTGGTCACCACACCGAAGGAACAGTCACTACTGGGCCCAGTCCGCCGCGGCGACTGACGAGGCTCTTGATCTGTGAACAAAACCCCGAGCTGGGTGGTCATCCCGTCGCCTGACACTGGACGATCACCTTGAGCCGGGGCCGCAACCTCTCTGCTGGCGTGAGTTGACATGCCAACCTTGCGGCCCTGGCTCGAGGTGATATGCACAAACCGGAAGGCGACGGGATGACCACCCAGCGACCACCCACCCGAGGTGAGCTAACAACGGTCCCCTGGTCATCCCGGAGCCTGCCCGTCCGGCGAGGACTCTTTTGATCTTTAAAGCCGCGCTGTCGCGCGGAAAATGCGCCTCACGGCGCCGAACGGTCACCTTACGACCACCCCCGCCCCCGATGCCTGATTGTGTTTCAGTCGCCGAGCAGCGGCGTCAAGGCGGGAAAGAGTACCTTGACCCCGCTGATCGGCGACT
>NZ_JBEXTZ010000059.1:11407-52665 GCF_040614195.1 Amycolatopsis sp. NPDC006125 | reverse complement strand
AAGGTTGGCATGTTCGGCCGCCGGTTGGCGGCCTGGGTTGCGGCCCTGGCTCAAGGTGATCGTTGCGTGTCAGGCGACGGGATGACCACCCAGCTCGGGTTGTGTTCAAAGATTGGCGCTGTGCGCCGTTAAACGCTTTCCTCTTCGAGCATTTCCGGGGTCACGGCGCTTTCGGTGTCGGGGATGTTCAGTTCCTTCGCCCGCTTGTCGGCCATGGCGAGCAGGCGCCTGATGCGGCCGGCCACCGCGTCCTTCGTCATCGGGGGGTCGGCCAGCTGGCCCAGCTCCTCCAGCGACGCCTGCCGGTTCTCCAGCCGCAACCGTCCGGCGGCGAGCAGGTGTTCGGGTGCGGTGTCGGCCAGGATGTCCAGCGCTCGCTCCACCCTGGCGGCCGCCGCGACCGCTGCTCGTGCGCTGCGCCGCAGGTTGGCGTCGTCGAAGTTGGCCAGGCGGTTGGCCGTCGCCCGGACCTCGCGGCGCATCCGGCGCTCTTCCCACTGCAGGACGCTCGTGTGGGCGCCCAAGCGGGTCAGCAGGGCGCCGATGGCGTCGCCGTCGCGGACCACCACCCGGTCGGCTCCCCGCACCTCCCTCGACTTCGCCTGGATGCCCATCCGCCGGGCCGCGCCCACGAGCGCCAGCGCCGCCTCCGGGCCGGGGCAGGTGACCTCCAGCGAAGACGACCGGCCGGGCTCGGTCAGCGAACCGTGCGCCAGGAACGCGCCCCGCCACGCGGCCTCGGCGTCGGCGATCCCGCCGGACACCACCGCGGCGGGCAGGCCCCGCACCGGGCGGCCCCGCTGGTCGATCAGGCCCGTCTGCCGGGCCAGGCTTTCGCCGTCCTGAACCACCCGGACGATGTACCTCGTCGTCTTCCGCAGCCCGCCCGCGGACAGCACGTGCACGTCCGAGTGGTGGCCGTACAGCTCGTGGATCTCCTTGCGCAGTCGCCGCGCGACCGAACCCGTGTCGAGCTCGGCCTCCACCACCACCCGTCCCCCCACGATGTGCAAGCCCCCGGCGAAGCGCAGCATCGACGCGACTTCGGACCGGCGCGGCCCGATCTTCGTGATCTGCAGCCTGCTGAGCTCGTCCTTCACGGCGGCGGTCATCGCCATGGCCCCTCCCTACCCTTTCCGGCCCTCGGTCCCGCTGAGACCGAGAGCTTCCCGCACACAGCTCGCCAGCGCATCCGGATCGTGCACACCCTCGCGACCAGGGTCCGCCACGTCCGCCAGAAGCGCCTTGGCCCCCAGTCCCGCCGCCGCGTCCCGCAGGCGGGCCGGTGCCGGCACCGAATCCCGGTCGGCGATCACCGCGTCCACCCGCAGCCCGGGCGCGTGCTGGAAGAGTACGTCCAAGTGCCGTTCGGGTGAGAACCCCGCCGTCTCACCCGGCTGAGGGACGAGGTTCAGGACCACGATCTTCGTCGCCTCGGTGCGCAGCAGCGCGTCGTGCAGGCCGGGCACCATCAGGTGCGGGATGACGCTCGAAAACCACGACCCCGGCCCCAGGAACACCGCCTCGGCGTCCAGCACGGCCTGCACCGCTTCGTCGCACGCGGCGGGCACCCCGCCGGGCCGCCGCGGCGTGCGCAGCGTGATCCGCTCGACCCGGCCCGGCGTGCTCGCCACCGCGACCTGGCCGCGGATGCGGCGCAGCGTCCCGTCGTCGTCGAGGCCGGACACCTCCGCCTCGATCTCCAGCGGCTCCGGCGACATCGGCAGCACCCGGCCGGACACCCCCAGCAGCCGCCGCGCCTCGTCCAGCGCGGCCACCGGATCGCCCAGCACCTCGAACAACCCGGCCAGCACCAGGTTGCCGACCGCGTGCCCGGTGAGGGCGCCGCTGCCGCCGAAGCGGTGCTGGAACACCTCCGCCCACAACGACTCGCCCTTCTCGGCGACCGCCAGCGCGGCCAAGGCCTGCCGCAGGTCCCCCGGCGGCAGCAGACCCAGCTCACGCCGCAGCCTGCCCGACGAACCACCGTCGTCGGCGACCGTGACCACCGCGGTCACGTCCGGGGTCAGCCGCCGCAACGCGGTCAGCGTCGCGTGCAGCCCGTGACCACCACCCAGCGCGACGGCGCGCAACGTCGGAGTCACTCGCGTCCCAGGTCCCGGTGGATGACCTTCACCGCCATACCGTCCTCATTGGACAGCAGCCGGGACAGCTCCTCGGAGATCGCGACACTCCGGTGCTTCCCGCCGGTGCAGCCCACCGCCAGCGTCAGGTACCGCTTGCCCTCGCGCCGGTAGCCGGCGCCGATCAGGCGCAGCAGCTGGTGGTAGCGGTCGAGGAACTCCTCGGCGCCCTCCTGCGACAGCACGTAGTTGCGCACCTCCGCGTCCAGCCCGGTGTGGTCGCGCAGCTCCGGAATCCAGAACGGGTTCGGCAGGAACCGCACGTCCATCACCAGGTCGGCGTCCATCGGCAGGCCGTACTTGTAGCCGAAGGACAGCACGGTGACCCGCGTCTGCGTCGCCGACTCGGTGCCGAACGCGTCCTCGATCTTGGCCCGCAGGTCGTGCACCGACAGCGCGGAGGTCTCCAGCACCAGGTCGGCCTCCTCGCGCAGCGGCGCGAGCATCTGCCGTTCGGCGGTGATGCCGTCGATCAGGCGGCCGTCGCCCTGCAGCGGGTGGCCGCGGCGCACCTGCTCGAACCGGCGCACCAGCACCGCGTCCGTGGCCTCCAGGAACAGCACCCGCGGCTTGTAGCCGCGCGCGTCGAGGTCCTTGATGATGGAGGACAGGTCGTCGGTGAACGCGCGCGAGCGCACGTCCATCACGACGGCCACCTTCGTGATCGCGCCGCGGGCCTGCGCCCCCAGCTCGACCATGGTCGCGATCAGCTCGGGCGGCAGGTTGTCCACCACGAACCAGCCCAGATCCTCCAGGCACTTCGCGGCCGTGCTGCGGCCGGCGCCGGACAGGCCGGTCACCACCGCGACCTCCATGCCGGTGCCCCGGTCCTCGGCCATCGTCTCTCCCGTCACTGCTTCTCCGACTCCCCTTGCGAGGCCAACGCCGCGAAGATCGCCTCGGCCGTGCGCTTCCCCACGCCAGGCACCTGCGCGATCTCGTCCACCCCTGCTTCCTTCAGCCGCTTCACCGAGCCGAAGTGCTTGATCAGCGCGGCCCGCCGCGCCTGCCCCAGCCCCGGCACACCGTCCAAAGCGGACACCTGAACGCGCTTGGCGCGCTTCTGCCGGTGGTAGGCGATCGCGAACCGGTGCGCCTCGTCCCGCACCCGCTGCAGCAGGTACAGGGCCTCCGAGGTGCGCGGCAGGATCACCGGATCGGGGTCGCCGGGCAGCCACACCTCCTCCAGCCGCTTCGCCAGGCCGACCACGGCGACGTCGGTGATGCCCATCTCCGCCAGCACGTCCGCCGCCGCCGTCGCCTGCGGGCCCGCGCCGTCGACCACGAGCAGGTTCGGCGGGTACGCGAACTTGCGCGGCCGCCCGGTCTCCGGGTCGATGCCCGGCTTCTCGCCCGCCAGGCCCTCCTGGGTTTCGGTCTGGTAGCGAGCGAACCGCCGCCGCACGACCTCGGCAATGGAGGCGACATCCCCCTCGGTGGCGGCCTCCCGCAGCGCGAACCGCCGGTACTCCGACTTGCGCGCCACGCCGTCCTCGAACACCACCAGCGACGCCACCACGTCGGTGCCCTGCGTGTGGCTGATGTCGACGCACTCGATGCGCAGCGGCGCGCTGTCCAGGCCGAGGTGCTCCTGCAGCTCGGCCAGCGCGGCCGACCGCGCGGTCAGGTCGCCCGCGCGGCGCAGCTTGTGCTGCTGGAACGCCTCCTGCGCGTTGCGCTCCACCGTCTCGGCGAGCGCGCGCTTGTCGCCGCGCTGCGGCACCCGCAGCTGCACCCGCGAGCCGCGCAGCCCGGACAGCCACTCGGTCATCGCCTCGGCGTCCTCGGGCAGCTCCGGCACCAGCACCTCGCGCGGCACCGGCGTGCCCAGGTCGGTGCCCTGCTCGGCCAGCTCGACCTGCTCGCCGTAGAACTGGGTGAGGAACTGCTCCACGAGCTCGGGCACGCCCATCTCGTCGGCCTTGTCGATCACCCAGCCGCGCTGGCCGCGCACCCGGCCGCCGCGCACGTGGAAGACCTGGACCGCGGCCTCCAGCTCGTCGTGGGCGAAGGCGACCAGGTCGGCGTCCGTGCCGTCGCCGAGCACCACGGCCTGCTTCTCCATCGCCCGCCGCAGCGCGCCGATGTCGTCGCGCAGGCGGGCGGCCTTCTCGAACTCCAGGTTCTCGGCCGCCTCGGCCATGTCCCGCTCCAGCTTGCGCACCATCGCGTCGGTGCGGCCGGAGAGGAAGTCGCAGAAGTCTTCCACGATGTCCCGGTGCTCCTCGGCGCTGACGCGGCCCACGCACGGGGCGGAGCACTTGTCGATGTAGCCGAGCAGGCACGGGCGGCCGATCTGGCCGTGGCGGCGGAACACGCCGTTGGAGCAGGTGCGGGCCGGGAACACGCGCAGCAGCAGGTCGAGCGTCTCGCGGATCGCCCACGCGTGGGCGTACGGGCCGAAGTACCGGACGCCCTTCTTGCGCGGGCCGCGGTAGACGTGCAGCCGCGGGAACTCCTCGTGCAGGGTCACCGCCAGCACCGGGTAGGACTTGTCGTCGCGGTAGCGGACGTTGAACCGCGGGTCGAACTCCTTGATCCAGTTGTACTCGAGCTGGAGGGCCTCGACCTCGGTGGAGACCACGGTCCACTCGACGCTGGCCGCGGTGGTCACCATCTGCCGGGTGCGCGGGTGCAGCCCGGACAGGTCGGCGAAGTAGGAGTTCAGCCGGCTGCGCAGGCTCTTGGCCTTGCCGACGTAGATGACCCGCTTGGTCGCGTCGCGGAACTTGTAGACGCCGGGCTCTTCCGGGATGCTCCCCGGCGAGGGACGGTAGGTGGACGGGTCAGCCACGCCCTCCAGCCTATGGCTCGGGTGTGACAGTCCGACGCACCCCTCCCGCCGCGTGCGGCCGGGCCGGGCGGGTATGCGATTCTCGGGATCATGCGCATCGCCACCTGGAACGTCAACTCCGTCACCGCGCGGCTGCCGAAGCTGCTGTCCTGGCTCGAGACCGCCCAGCCGGACGTGGTGTGCCTGCAGGAGCTGAAGTGCGCCACGGAGGCGTTCCCCGCCGAGGTGGCCGCGGCGGGCTACGAGGTGGCGGCGTACGGGACCGGCCGGTGGAACGGCGTGGCGATCCTGTCCCGGGTGGGCCTGGCGGACGTGCGGCGCGGGCTGGACGGCGAGCCGACGTTCGACGACGTCTCCGAGCCGCGCGCGATCGGCGCGACGTGCGGCGGGGTGCGGGTCTGGTCCGTGTACGTGCCCAACGGGCGGGAGGTGGCGCACCCGCACTACGCGTACAAGCTGCAGTGGCTGTCGGCGCTGCGGGCGACGGTCGCGGCTGAGGCGGCGGAGGACCGGCCGTTCGCAGTGCTGGGCGACTTCAACATCGCGCCGACCGATGCCGACGTCTGGGACATCACGTTGTTCGACGGCATGACCCACGTGACCGAGGCGGAGCGAGCGGCGCTGGCGGCGCTGCGCGAGGCGGGCCTGGAGGAGGTCCTGCCGCGCGCCCTGAAGTACGACACGCCCTACACGTACTGGGACTACCGGCAGCTGGCGTTCCCGAAGAACAACGGGATGCGGATCGACCTCGTCTTCGGATCGGCGAAGTTCACGGGCGCGGTGAGCGACGCGTACGTGGACCGGGAGGCGCGCAAGGGCAAGGGCACGTCGGACCACGCGCCGGTGGTGGTGGACCTGACGGTCTGACCCGCCGCGCGGGGCGCGAACGTGGAGTTCACGCTCCTGAACGCAGAACTCGCTGTCCCGAACGTGGGACTCGCCGGCGCCACGCGAGTCCCACGCTCACGCGCGCGAGTTCTGCGCTCGGGCGGTCCGGGCAGGGGTGGACGGGCGAGCTCAGTCCTGCGCGGCCCAGGCTTCCTTGTGCAGCCGGCGCAGCGTGCGCACCGCCTCGACCGCGCGGTCCCGGTCGACCGCCTGGATCGCCAGCATCGCGTAGTACTCGTCCTCCGGCAGCTCCAGCCGGGCGAACGAGGCGCCGTCGGGGAAGCTTACCGACAGCACCTCCAGCCAGCTGAACCGGCGCCCCACCAGCACGTTGCGCACCTGCACGCCCGAGGCGTCCGCCCGCACCCTGGGCGTCGCGAACAGCATCGTCGCCCCGGCGAGCAGCAGTCCGATGAACACCATGGCGACCTGGTCGGACCGCTGGAAGATCACGCCGGTGTCCGAGCCGCGCAGCAGGATCGCCACGACCACGAACACCGCCAGCAGCACGACCGCCAGCACCGCCGACATCCACGTCGCCCGGTGCGGCCGGAACACCACGGCCTCCGACTTCTCCGCCACGGCTGCGCTCACACGAACTTCCGATCGGTCCACGGCTGCCGCAGCGACCGCAGCACGTGCGCCGCGTCCAGCGCCGCCTGCGTGGCCTCGCGGCCCTTGTCCTCCTTCGACCCGGGCAGCCCGGACCGGTCCAGCGCCTGCTGCTCGGTGTCGCAGGTCAGCACCCCGTTGCCGACGGGCGTGCCCTCGTCCAGCGCGACCCGCGTCAGGCCGGCCGTCACCGCGTCGCACACGTACTCGAAGTGCGGCGTGCCGCCGCGGATGACCACGCCGAGCGCGACCACCGCGTCGTGCGTGCGGGCCAGCGCCTGCGCCACCACCGGCAGCTCCACCGCGCCGGCGACGCGCACCACCGTCGGCTCCTCCGACAGCTTCGCCTCGCGCACGGCCTTCAGCGCGTTCTCCAGCAGGGCGTCGGTGATCTTCGCGTGCCACCGCGTGGCCACGATGCCCAGCCGCAGGTTCTCGCACTCGCTCAGGTCGAGCTCGACGTCCGGCCTGCCCTCACCACTCACTGGGATGCACCGTTCCCGTTCCGTGCCTCCAGGTCGGCGCCGACCTGGTCGAACTCCTCCAGGTTGGACAGGTCGTGGCCCATCCGGTCCCGCTTCGTGCGCAGGTAACGCAGGTTCTCCGGGTTCGGCGAGATCGGCAGCGGCACCCGGCCGGTGACCTTCAGGCCGTAGCCCTCCAGGCCGATGCGCTTCGCCGGGTTGTTCGTCAGCAGCCGCATCGACCGCACACCCAGGTCGCACAGGATCTGCGCGCCCGTGCCGTAGTCGCGGGCGTCCGCGGGCACCCCGAGCGCCAGGTTCGCGTCCACCGTGTCCGCGCCGAGGTCCTGCAGCTGGTAGGCCTGCAGCTTGTGCAGCAGCCCGATGCCACGGCCTTCGTGGCCGCGGATGTAGAGCACGACACCCCGGCCCTCGTCGGCGACGATCCGCAGCGCCGCGTCCAGCTGCGGGCCGCAGTCGCAGCGCAGCGAGCCGAACACGTCGCCGGTGAGGCACTCCGAGTGCACCCGCACCAGGATGTCCTCGCCGTCGCCGATCTCGCCGTACACGAACGCGACGTGCTCGATGCCGTCCAGCAGGCTGTCGTAACCGACGGCGCGGAACACGCCGGCCTCGAGCGGGATGCGCGCCTCGGCGACCCGCTCGACCTGCTTCTCGTGGCGGCGCCGGTAGGCGATCAGGTCGGCGATCGTGATGATCTGCAGGTCGTGGTCGGAGGCGAACACCTCCAGCTCGTCCCGGCGCGCCATGTCCCCCTCGTCCTTCTGGGAGACGATCTCGCACAGCACGCCCGACGGGTGCAGCCCGGCCATGCGGGCCAGGTCGACGGAGGCCTCGGTGTGCCCGGGGCGGCGCAGCACGCCGCCCTCCTTGGCGCGCAGCGGGACCACGTGCCCCGGCCTGCGGAAGTCGCTCGCCTGCGACTTCGGGTCCGCGAGCAGCCGGATCGTGTGCGCCCGGTCGGAGGCGGAGATGCCGGTGGTGATGCCCTCGGCCGCGTCCACCGTGACCGTGTACGCGGTGCCGCGCTGGTCCTGGTTCGTGTGGTACATCGGCGGGAGGTCCAGCCGGTTGCAGTCCTCCTCGGTGAGCGCCACGCAGACGTAGCCCGAGGTGTAGCGCACCATGAAGGCGAGCAGCTCCGGCGTCGCCTTCTCGGCGGCGAAGATCAGGTCGCCCTCGTTCTCGCGGTCCTCGTCGTCGACGACGACCACCGGCCGCCCGGCGGCGATGTCCGCGATCGCCTTCTCGATGCCGGCGACGTCGACCGGCACCCCCGCCCCGCACGGTGTTGCTGCGCTGCTCACGCGTCCTCCTTCGAGCCTGCCCCGGCTCCAGTGTGCTCCGTGCGGCCGGGCAGATGGGGCGTCGCGAGCTTCTCCACGTACTTGGCGAGCACGTCGACCTCGAGGTTCACCGGATCACCCGGCTCGGCACGGCCGAGGGTGGTCAGTTCCAGTGTCGTCGGAATCAGCGCCACGGAGAACTCGTCGTTCGTCACACTCGCCACGGTGAGCGAGATGCCGTCGACCGCGATCGAGCCCTTCTCCACGACGTAGCGGGACAGCCCCTCCGGCAGCGCGAACCGGGTCAGCCCGTCCGGATCGCGGGACAGGAACACCCCGGTGCCGTCGACGTGGCCCTGCATGATGTGCCCGCCGAGCCGGTCCCCGACCGCGGTCGCGCGCTCCAGGTTCACCCGGTCACCGACGGCAATCCGGGCCAGCCGGGACCGCTGCAACGTTTCGTGCACCACGTCGACGGTGAACTCGGCGCCGAACACGTCGACGACGGTCAGGCACACCCCGCTGACGGCGATCGAGTCGCCGTGCTTGGCGTCGGAGGTCACCACGGGCCCGCGC
Source organism: Amycolatopsis sp. NPDC006125 (assembly GCF_040614195.1). Classification (NCBI taxonomy): domain Bacteria; kingdom Bacillati; phylum Actinomycetota; class Actinomycetes; order Pseudonocardiales; family Pseudonocardiaceae; genus Amycolatopsis; species Amycolatopsis sp. NPDC006125. Next base: position 43,880 of record NZ_JBEXTZ010000059.1, on the reverse strand, counting down.
ACGGTGAGCCGCGCGGCGTTGGGAACCTGCTCGACGGCGGTGATCTCGCCGAGCTCCTCCACAATCCCGGTGAACACTGGCGCGCCCCTCCTTGTCGGTGTCAGTGTGCCGCGCCTGCGCGGGCGGCACGTTCGCGCAGGGCCGCGACGGCCTTGCCGGGGTCTTCCGCGCCGTAGACGGCGGAGCCGGCGACGAAGCAGTCCACGCCGGCCTCGGCGGCCTGCTCGATCGTGTCGGCATTGATGCCGCCGTCGATCTCCACGACCAGCTTGAGGTGGCCGGTGTCGACGAGGCGGCGCGCGGTGCGGACCTTCTCCAGCACGTCCGGGATGAACGACTGGCCGCCGAAGCCCGGCTCGACCGACATCACCAGCAGCGTGTCGTAGTGCTTGAGGGTCTCGACGTGGTCCTCCAGCGGGGTGCCCGGCTTGATGGACAGCCCGGCCTTGGCGCCCGCGGCACGCAGGTTCTTCGCCAGCATCACCGGGTCGGCGGCGGCCTCGACGTGCACGGTGACGTTGTAGGCGCCGGCCTCGGCGTAACCGATGGCCCAGCGGTCCGGGTCCTCGATCATCAGGTGGCAGTCCAGCGGGATGTCTGTGGCCGTCAGCAGCGACTGCACGACCGGCAGGCCCAGCGTCAGGTTGGGCACGAAGTGGTTGTCCATGACGTCCACGTGGACCCAGTCGGCCCTGGTGTCGCCCGCACCGGCGACAGCGTGGATCTCCTCGCCCAGACGGGCGAAGTCGGCGGACAGGATGCTGGGCGCGATGAGAGGTCGGTGGGCCACGGTTACGGAGTGTAGATCGTGCGTCCGCGCGCCCGTGGCCCCACTCATCCTGTGGACGCGGGCAGCAGGTCCAGGATCTCCGACCAGGGCTTGCCGTACTCCAGCCGCCGCACCCGCACGCCCGCCTCGGCGAGGGTGTCCAGGTGCCGCCGCCAGGCCGGGTGCCGGAACCGGGCGTCCTGCACCTGGTATCCGACGATGATCGTCACGGCCGGATCGCCGAGCACGTCACCCAGGACGGTGAGGGCCTGGTTGTCGGCGATGCCCAGCGCGAGCTTGGCGACCGAGTTGGCCGACGCCGGCGCGAACAGGAAGACCGGCGGGTCCGGGTGCGGGCGCGGCTCGCCGGGCAGCCGCGAGGCGGCGCGGACCGGCAGGTCGGTCAGCGCGGCCAGCGGCTCGAGTTCACCGGCCGCGTCCAGCCAGCGGTGCGCGGTCGGCGTGAGCGTGATCGCGAGCCGGTGGCCGCGGGCGGCGGCGGGCGCGGCCAGCTCGGCGCGGAACCGGGTGTCCAGTCCCCCGCACGAGCTGCCGATCAGGCCGAGGACGGTCACGGCTTGCGCAGCACGGCGCAGAACATCGCGTCCGTGCCGTGCCGGTGCGGCCACAGCTGCACGTACGGCCCGTCGCCGAGCTGGGGCACGCCGGGGAAGAACTCGCGCGCGTCCAGCACCTCGGCCTTGCTGCGGCGGGCGATCTCGCCGACGACGCCCTCGGTCTCGGCCAGGTGCGGCGAGCAGACGACGTATGCCACCACGCCACCGGAGCGGGTGAGGTCCAGCGCCGAGGTGAGCAGCTCGCCCTGCAGCCTGGTCAGGTCCGGCACGTCGGAGGGCTTGCGCCGCCACCGCGCCTCGGGGCGGCGGCGCAGCGCGCCCAGGCCGCTGCACGGCGCGTCGACCAGGACGCGGTCGAAGCCGGGTTCCAGGCCGGGGTCGCGGCCGTCGGCGACGTGCACGGTGACCGGCAGGCCCTCGGTCGCCTGCTCGACGAGCTTCGCGCGGTGCGGAGCCTGCTCGACGGCGTCCACGTGCGCTCCCTGGGTCGCGGCGAGCGCGCCGAGCATCCCGGCCTTGCCGCCGGGGCCCGCGCACAGGTCGAGCCAGCGCTCGTCGGCGCCCTCCAGCGGCACCCGGGTGAGCGCGACCGCGCACAGCTGGCTGCCCTCGTCCTGCACCACCGCGAGGCGCTCCCGGATCGGCTCCGAGTCGCCGGGGTCGCCCGCGCCCGCGGGCAGGTGCACGCCGTAGGGCGAGTACGGGGCGACGTCGCCGCCGGTGATGGCGGCCAGCTCGTCGGCGCTGATCTCACCGGGCCGGGCGGCCAGGTGGACGGCGGGGCGGGCGTCGTCGGCCTCCAGCGCCGCCTGCAGGTCGTCGCCCTTGTCGCCGAGCGCCTCGGCGAACGCGCGCGCCACCCACCGCGGGTGGGCGGTGCGCATCGCGAGGTGCCCGATCGGGTCCTTGTCGCGGTCCGGGGTCAGCTCCGCCATCCACGCGTCCTCGTCCTTCTCCGAGACGCTGCGCAGGACGGCGTTGACGAACCCGGCGACGTGCGAGCCGGCGTCGGCGCGGGCCAGGTCGACGGTCGAGGTGACCGCGGCGTGCTCCGGGATGCGGGTGCGCAGCAGCTGGTAGGCGCCGAGGCGGAGGCAGTCCAGGACCGGTCCGTCGACCTTGTCCAGCGGGCGGTCCAGGCACGCGGCGAGGATCGCGTCGAGCGTGCCCTGGGCGCGGGAGGCGCCGTAGGCGAGCTCGGTGGCCAGCGCGGCGTCCCGGCCGGACAGCCGGTTGCGGCGCAGCATGTCGGGCAGCACGAGGTTGGCGTAGGCGTCGCGCTGGCGGACGGCGCGCAGCACCTCCAGCGCGACGCGGCGCGCCGGGTCCTCGGCCGGCGGGCGGCGGGGGCCCTGTTTGCGGGGCGCCGGTCGGCCGCGCTGGGGCCGGGCAGGCCTGCGCTCGTTCATGACAGCCGTTCTCCTTGCTCGATGCGGGTGCCGCGGGCCCAGTCGGTGGCCGCCATGCGTTTCTTGCCCTGCGCCTGGACCTCGCCCAGCCGCACCGGTTTCGTCGCCGTGCCCGCCAGGACGCGCTTGCGCTCGACGCGCAGCTCGCCGGGCGCCAGCGGGGGCTCGTCGACGATCGTGACCGGGCCGAGCTTGAAGCGTTCGCCGCGGAACTCGGTCCACGCGCCCGGATCCGGCGTGACCGAGCGGATCAGGCGGTCGACCGCGGCGGCCGGGTCGGTGAACGTGACACGCGCGTCCTCGACGCTGACCTTCGGTGCGTAGGTGACGCCGTCGGCGGGCTGGGGCACCGCCTGGACCTCGCCGTCCTCGATGCCGTCCAATGTGGATGCCAGGAGGCGGGCGCCGGAGACCGCGAGGCGGTCCAGGAGGGCGCCCGCGGTGTCGTCGCCGGCGATCTTCTCGGTGACCACGCCGAAGACCGGGCCCGCGTCGAGTTCCTTGACGATGCGGAAGGTGGACGCGCCGGTGATTTCGTCGCCGGCGCGGATGGCGGCCTGCACCGGCGCCGCGCCGCGCCACGCGGGCAGCAGCGAGAAGTGCAGGTTGATCCAGCCGTGCCGCGGGATGTCGAGGGTGCGCTGCGGCAGGAGCGCCCCGTAGGCGACGACGGGGCACGCGTCGGGGGCGAGTTCGGTCAGGCGCCGCAGGAAGTCCGGGTCGCCGGCCTTGGGCGGGGTGAGGACCTCGATGCCGTGTTCGTCGGCGAGGGCGCCGACGGGTGAGCGCAGCAGCTTGCGGCCCCGGCCCGCGGGCGCGTCGGGCCGCGTGACGACGGCGACGACCTCGTGCCGCGGCGAGTCGAGGAGCGCGCGCAGCGACGGCACGGCGGGTTCGGGGGTACCGGCGAAGACGAGGCGCATCAACGCACCTCGGCGACGGGTGTGGAGTGGGTGGGCATCGGAGCCAGTCTAGTGACCGGCCCCGGCGCCCCGCCCGGCCGGATCAGGGCGTCCGGCCGGGCGGGGGCGAGATCCGCGATCAGGGCGCGGGGTGCACCACCTGCGCCGCTCCCCCGCCGCGGCGCACCGGCTCGGCCGCGGCCAGCCACCGGCCGTCCGGGAGGCGCTCCACCCCCGTCGCGGCGCCTATCTCGGCCGGCGTCGACGAGAACAGCTGGCCCCGTGCCTGCAGGTCGGACGCCTCCCGCAGCGCGAGGAACGCCGGTTCGACCTGGGCGGGCCCGGAGTTGCGCTGCGAGGCCCGCGGCGCGGCGATCGCCTCCTCCAGCGACAGCCCGCGGTCCAGCCGGCCGAGCAGCACCTGCAGCACCGTCGTGATGATCGACGCGCCACCGGGCGAACCAGTGGCGAGCAGCGGCTTGCCGTGCTCCAGGATGATCGTCGGCGCCATCGACGACCGCGGCCGCTTGCCCGGGCCGGGCAGGTTCGGGTCGGGCACGCCCGGGGTGACCGGGGTGAACGAGAAGTCGGTCAGCTCGTTGTTGAGCAGGAAACCGCGGCCGGGCACCACGATGCCGCTGCCGCCCTCCTGCTCGATCGTCAGCGTGTAGGCGACCACGTTGCCCCACCGGTCGGCGACGGTCAGGTGGGTGGTGTTCTCGCCCTCGTACGGGGTCGGCGCCGCGGTCCCGGCCGCGCACGGCTGCGGGTGGCGCGGGTCCCCGGCGGCGACGGTGCCCTCCGCCGCGCGGGACGGGTCGATCAGGCACGCGCGGCTGTCCGCGAACCGCTGGCTGAGCAGCTCCCGCGCGGGCACGTCGACGAACGCCGGGTCGCCGATCCACCGGTTGCGGTCGGCGAACGCGAGACGGCTCGCTTCCAGGAAGTGGTGCAGGTAGTCGGCCTCGCCGAACCGGGCGACGTCGAAGTTCTCCAGGATGTTCAGCGCCTCGCCCACGGTCAGCCCGCCGGAGGACGGCGCGGGCATGCCGTAGACGTCGAGGCCGCGGTAGCGCGTGCGGGTGGGTTCGCGCTCCACCGTGCGGTAGGCGGCGATGTCGTCGGTGGTCAGCTTGCCGGGCCGGACGTTGAGCCCGGCGGCCGGATCGACCGGCGGCTGCTGCACGGTCGCCGCGATCTCCTCGGCGATCGGGCCGCGGTAGAGCGCGCGCACGCCCTGGCGTGCCAGCGTTTCGTAGGTCGCGGCCAGGTCCGGGTTGGCGAACGTGCTGCCGACCGCGGGCGGCGCGCCCCCGGGCAGGTACAGCTCGCGGGTGCTCGGGAACGCCGAGAAGCGCTGCGCGTTGTTGGCGATCTGCGTGTGGAAGGTCTGGTCCACGGTGAAGCCGTCGCGGGCCAGGCGGGCGGCGGGGCGCAGCACCTGGTTCAGCGACCGGGTGCCCCACTTGCGCAGCGCGTCCTGCCAGGTGGCCGGCGTGCCGGGCACGCCGACGGACAGGCCGCTGGTGACGGCCTCGGCGAACGGGATCGGCTGCCCGTTTTCGACGAAGAGGTTCTCGTCGGCGCTGGCGGGCGCGGTCTCGCGGCCGTCGAGGGTGTGGACCTGGCGGGTGCGGGCGTCGTAGTAGACGAAGAACCCGCCGCCGCCGATGCCGGCGGAGAAGGGGTCGGTGACGCCGAGGGCCGCGGCGGTGGCGACGGCCGCGTCCACCGCGTTGCCGCCTTCGGCCAGCACCCTGGTGCCGATCGCGGTGGCGTCGGCGTCGATGCTGGCGACCGCGCCGCCGAACCCGGTGGCGACCGGCTGTTTCGGTGGGGCCTCTTCGGCGTACGCGACGCCGGGGGCGAGCAGGACCGCACTGACGAGAACCGCGAAAGCACGCAGAGTCCGCATTTTCCGCAGTCTGCCCGGTTCCGCGCCCGCGCTCAACCGGAGCAGGGCAGGATGATCATCGTGTCCAGGATCAGCGCCGGCGAAGCGATCGGCTCCCTCATCGCGATCGTGTTCGGCCTCGTGTTCGTGCTCGTCAACAGCGGCGGGCTCGCCGCGCCGTGGCCGCTGGTGCTCCGGATCGCCGCAGCGGTGGTGGCGGTGGCGTTGTTCGTGCTGCTGGCGCGCCACGGGAAGCCGGTGGGCGGCGCGGGCACGACGTTCTTCGGCCGGCACCGGTTCTGGCTGATCGTCGCGGCCGAGGTGGTGGCGCTGTTCGGCGGGTTGTTCGTGATCAACGGCGTGCTCGGGCACGGCGAGGCGGGTGTCGCGTGGATCGCCGTGGTGGTCGGGGTGCACTTCGTCGCGATGGGGCGGGCGTTCCGGCTCGCCCGGTTCGTGACGCTGGGCGGGGCCATGACGGTGCTCGGGGTGGCCGGGTTCGTGCTCGCCGCCGTGGGCACGAGCGCGGCGGTGATCGGCCTGGTGGCGGGTGTGCTGTCCGGCTTCGCGTTGTTCGCCGCGGCCGGTCACGCGCTCGCCCCTAGATGAGTAATTCCGATCTGGGTCAGTGGTCGTAGGCGATCAGGGATCGGGTGGTGGGGTTGGCTGGTGGCGCGGTTGTGCCGGATGGCGGCGGTGAGCGCGAGGAGGCGTTGTGCGATGCGGGCGGCGACTCCTTCGATGGTGCGACCGCCGTGCAGCTCGAGGTCGAGTTGGCCGTTGAGGGTGGCGGACCGGTTTGAGCAGTTGCTGGGCCGGGTGCGGGGTGCGGTTGCGGTAGACGGTCGCAGCAGTCGCACTCCGCGGTCGGTCAGGTAGGTGTCCAGTTCTTGGGAGACGTAGCCCTTGTCGGCCAGGATGAGCAGTCCTGGCCGGTCGTGCAGCAGGGCGCGGTCGGCGTCCAGCACGGCCATCAGCACCTGGCGCTCGTCGATTTTGGGGGTGGCCTGCCGACGCGGGCGGGCGTACCGAGGTGGTCATCGATCTTGACGTACAGTGCGGTCAGAAGGGTGTTCAGGTCGGTCCTCACAAACTGATCTTGAACACCCTTCACCCATCTCCACGCACCACCCAGGGTTAGGACTTACTCATCTAGATGAGGGCCAGCGGGTCCAGCTGGATCCGCACCGCCGCGGTTTCCTTGCGCGCGGCCCGCGCGGCCTGCGCCGAGGCCAGGCAGGACGCCAGCGCCCGCCCGTCCGCGCGGGGCACGCGGATCAGCGCCCGCTCCCGCTCGGAGCGGCCCTCCTCGTCCGGCTCGGTCAGCGGCACCGGCCCGAGGACCTCCGCGGACGGCGGCAGCTCCGTCTCCGCGAGCAGCGCGGCCACCGCCTCCGGCGTGCCTTCCACGCTCGCCATCCGCACCGCGGGCGGGAAGCCCAGTTCGCGGCGCTCAGCCAGTTCCCGCTCGGCGTGCCAGGCCGGGTCCCAGCGGACCAGTGCCTGCACCGGCGCGAGCGGGGCCTCCGCGCCGACGACGACCCGGCCGCCCGCCGACGACGGCCGCACCAGCGCCGCCGCCGCCATCCAGCGCCGCAGCGTCTCCTCCGCCGCCCGCAGGTCCTGCCGCCCCAGCAGCGCCCAGCCGTCCAGCAGCAGCGCCGCGCCGTAGCCGCCCTCGGCCACCGGCTCGGCCCCGGGCGTGGACACGACCAGCGCCGGCCGCCCGGGCACGGACGCCAGCACCTCCCGCGCGCCCGAGGTGCGCACCGGCACGCCCGGGAACGCCCGGCCCAGCTCCTCCGCCGTCCGCTTCGCGCCGACCACCACCGCCCGCAGCCGCGCGGAACCGCAGGCCGGGCACCGGAAGTGCGCCTCGGGCGTGCCACACCACCGGCAGCTCGGCGGGTGCGCCACGTCGGCCCCCGCCCCGCCCGGCAACCCGAGCGGGCCGGCGCAACGGCGGCAGTGCGCGGGCGTCCGGCACTGCCCGCACGCCAGCGCGGGCACGTAACCGCGCCGGGGCACCTGCACCAGCACGGGCGCGCCGGCCGACAACGACTGCCGCGCGGCCTCGAACGCCACCGAGGGCAGCCGGGCCACGCGCGCGGCCTCGTCGCGCGCCACGTCGAAGTCCTCGCCGACCGGGGTCACGCGCGGCGCGGCCTTCCGCAGCTCGTCGCGGGATCCGCCGATCGGGTGCGCCCACCGCGTCTCGACCAGCAGCTGGGCCTCCGCGGTGCGGGCGAACCCGGCCGCGACGAACGACGCGCCCTGGGCGTGGGCCCGCAGCGCGAGCACGTCCCGCACCTGCGGGTACGGCATGTGCGGGTCGACGTGCAGGTCGTCGCCGTCGTCCCACACCACGAACAGCCCCGGGTCGGTGACCGGGGCGAACATCGCCGCGCGGGTGCCGACCACGATCGGCACCGACCCGCGCGACACCGCCAGCCACCGCCGGTACCGCTCGGCCGGCCCGGTGTCCGCGGACAACGCGACCACGGCGTCTTCACCGGCGACCCGCACGCACGCGTCGTGCAGGCGCGTCAGGTCGCGGTGGTCCGGCACGACCAGCAGCGCGCCGCGCCCGCTCGCGGCGGCGAGGGCCGCGAGTTCGGCCAGCCGCGCGGGCCAGTCCTCCCCCGGCAGCGCCTGCCACACGGCGTGGGCCTGCCGGGCGGCGCGCAGCGCGTCGGTGAACGACCCGCCGAACTGGTACCGCTGCCACGCCTGCGCCGAGGGCGCCTCGGTCACCTCGGCGCGCTCACGGGCGGGTTCGGACTCGGCCTTGGCGTGCCGGGGCGGGATGGCCAGCCGGAGCACGTCCATGAGGGTGCCGCCGTAGTGGTCGGCGACGCGGCGGGCCAGCCCGTAGAGGGTTGGCGACAGGACCGGCTCGGGCGAGGTGACCCGCTCCAGGAACGCCAGCCGCCCCTTGTGCTCGGTGGTGGACGCGCGCTCGACGAGGAAGCCGTCGACCAGCTGACCGGCGAACCGCACCCGCACGCGGCAGCCGGGCACCGCGTCGGCGTCGAGCTTGTCCGGCACCTGGTAGTCGAAGGTGCGGTCCAGGTGCGCGAGCGGCACGTCCACCACGATGCGCGCGACGGGATCCTTCTCCGCCGGCTTCTGCTGCCCCTTCCGGGACGCCGGACGCTTCGCCGCGGCCCGTTTCGGGGACGCGGGCAGGTCCCAGAGCGCGTCGGAAGAGGTCACGCTTGTTCTCTACCAGACACGCCCCGGGGCTCAGGCCCCGGCGAGGGACCGCAGCGCGTCGGCGCGGTCGGTGTTCTCCCAGGGCAGCTTGACGTCGGTGCGGCCGAAGTGGCCGTACGCGGCCGTCGCGGCGTAGATGGGGTGCAGCAGGTCCAGGTCGCGGATGATCGCGGCCGGGCGCAGGTCGAACACCTCGGTGATCGCGGCCTGGATCTTGGCCGGGTCGACCGTCTCGGTGCCGAAGGTCTCCACGAACAGGCCGACCGGCGAGGCCTTGCCGATCGCGTAGGCGACCTGCACCTCGACCCGCCCGGCCAGACCGGCGGACACGACGTTCTTGGCGACCCAGCGCATCGCGTAGGCCGCGGAGCGGTCCACCTTCGACGGGTCCTTGCCGGAGAACGCGCCACCGCCGTGGCGGGCCATGCCGCCGTAGGTGTCGACGATGATCTTGCGGCCGGTCAGCCCGGCGTCACCCATCGGGCCGCCGATGACGAACCGGCCGGTCGGGTTGACCAGCAGCTTCACGTCGCTGTGGTCGAGCTCGATCTCGTTCAGCTCGGGCATCACGACCTGCTCGCGCACGTCGACGCCGAGCATGGTGTCCAGGTCGATGCCGTCGGCGTGCTGGGTGGACACCACGACGGTGTCCAGCCGCACCGGCTGGTCGCCCGCGTACTCGATGGTGACCTGGGTCTTGCCGTCCGGGCGCAGGTAGGGCAGCACACCGTCCTTGCGCACCCGGGCCAGGCGGCGGGACAGGCGGTGGGCCAGCGCGATCGGCAGCGGCATCAGCTCGGGCGTGTCGGAGCACGCGTAGCCGAACATCAGGCCCTGGTCGCCGGCGCCCTGCCGGTCGATCTCGTCGATGGCGTTCTCGACGCGCGACTCGTAGGCGGTGTCCACGCCCTGCGCGATGTCCGGGGACTGCGCGCCGATGGCGACGTTCACGCCGCACGAATTGCCGTCGAAGCCCTTGGCCGAGGAGTCGTAGCCGATGTCGAGGATCCGCTCGCGCACGATCGTCGGGATGTCGGCGTAGGCCTCGGTGGTCACCTCGCCTGCGACGTGCACCTGGCCGGTGGTGATCAGCGTCTCCACCGCGACGCGGGAGCGCGGGTCCTTGGCGAGGAGGGCGTCCAGGATCGAGTCGCTGATGGCGTCACAGATCTTGTCCGGGTGCCCCTCGGTCACCGACTCCGAAGTGAACAACCTGCGGTTAGACGCGGTCACCACGCTCACATCCCATCAACTCTTCTGTCCCTCCGGCGTCCAGACTAGGCGCGCCGGTCAGTGCCTGATGAATTCCCCGACGGCGTCCCACACCGCGGCGGCCAGTTGCGCTTTGGAGCCCAGCGGGATAGGCCGCTCGGTGCCGTCGGCTGCCAGCAGCCAGCCCGCGTTCTCCTCGACCTCGAACGCCCTGCCATCCCCGACGGCGTTCAGAACCAGCAGGTCACAGCCCTTGCGCCGCAGCTTGGCACGGCCGTGGTCGAGTACGCTACCGCGCTCGTCGCCCGTTTCCGCGGCGAAACCGACAATGACCTGTCCTGGCAATCGATTCGTTACCAGTTCCGCGAGAATGTCCGGATTGCGGGAAAGCGTGATGACGGGATCCGGCTGGTCGTCGGTTTTCTTGATTTTGTGGCCGGATCGGTTCGCGGGACGAAAATCAGCGACGGCGGCGGCCATCACGACGACGTCCGCCTCCTTGGCGGCCTCGGTGACGGCGTCGCGCATCTGCTCGGCCGTCGACACGCGGCGCAGCACGGCACCCGCGGGCTCGGGCAGCTCGACGGTGTGGCCGGCCACCAGCGTGACCTCCGCGCCCCGCTGCGCGGCCACGCGGGCCAGCGCGTAGCCCTGCTTGCCCGACGAGCGATTGCCCAGGTAGCGGACCGGGTCCAGCGGCTCCCGGGTGCCGCCCGCGGAGACGACGACGCGCAGGCCCTCCAGGTCGCGCGGCAGCGCCGACGGCTGGGCCAGCAGCAGCCGGGCCAGGTCGACGATCTCGGCCGGGTCGGCCAGCCGTCCCTTGCCGGTGTCGGCGCCAGTGAGGCGTCCCGCGGCGGGTTCGGTCACCACGGCGCCACGGGACCGCAGCAGCGCCACGTTGTCCCGGGTGGCCGGGTGCTCCCACATCTCGGTGTGCATCGCCGGGAAGAAGACGACCGGGCAGCGCGCGGTGAGCAGCGTGCCGGTGAGCAGGTCGTCGGCGCGGCCCTGGGCCGCGCGGGCCATCAGGTCCGCGGTCGCCGGGACGACCACCACCAGGTCCGCTTCCTTGCCGATGCGGACGTGCTGCACCTGGTCCACCTCGGTGAACACGCCGGTGTGCACGGGGTGGCCGGACAGCGCCTCGAAGGTGGCCGCGCCGACGAACTTCAGCGCGGCCTCCGTGGGCACCACGCGGACGTCGTGACCGGACTCGGTCAGCCCGCGCAGCACCTCACACGCCTTGTAGGCGGCGATTCCGCCGCCCACACCGAGCACGACGCGAGGTTTACTCACCCTCGGTGTGCTCGAGCAGGCCGGCGTGGATCTCGCGCAGCGCGATCGACAGCGGCTTCTCGCGCGGGCCCGGCTCCACGAGCGGGCCGACGTACTCGAGCAGCCCCTCGCCGAGCTGGGCGTAGTAGTCGTTGATCTGGCGAGCGCGCTTCGCGGCGTAGATCACCAGCGCGTACTTCGAGCTGACCTTGGCCAGGAGGTCGTCGATCGGCGGGTTGGTGATGCCTTCGAGTTCCTCGCCGTAAATGCCGAGCGATGCGGTCACGCGCCTATGCTCCTGAGTTCTCTTCGTGAAGTCGGTGGTCTCCCCGCAGCAAGTCTAACAACTGCCGCGCGGCTTCCCCGACGTCGGCGTTCACCAGCCGCACGTCGAATTCACCCGCCGCCGCGAGCTCGCGCTCCGCTTCGGCCAGCCGGGCGTTGACGGCGGCCTCCTCCTCGGTGCCGCGGCCCTTGAGCCTGCCGACCAGCTCGTCCCAGGACGGCGGCATGAGCATGACCAGCCTGGCGTCGGGCATGGCGGCGCGCACCTGGCGCGCCCCCTGCAGCTCGATCTCCAGTACAGCCGGCCTGCCCTCGGCCAGTGCCCGCTCGACCGGTTCCCGGGGCGTGCCGTAGCAGTTGCCGGTGAACTCGGCGTGTTCGAGCAGCTCGCCCGCGGCGACCATCTTGTCGAACATCGCCCGGTCGATGAAGTGGTAGTGGACCCCGTCGACCTCGTCCGGGCGGGGTGGCCGCGTGGTGACCGAGACACTGAAGTAGATGTCCGGGTCCAGCCGGCGCAGCGCGCCGACCACGCTGGACTTCCCGACCCCGGACGGGCCGGAGACGACCGTGAGCCGGCTCCGGGACCCCTGGTGCGCCTGGCCCGGAACCGGCTCACGGTGCGACGCCGGGCCGGCATGCCCGCCGGCCCCGGTGACGCGGTCGCTGCCGGTGTCGCTCACTCGCCGCTGAACTCGGCCAGCAGCGCCTTGCGCTGCCGGTCACCAAGGCCGCGCAGCCGCCGGCTCGGTGCGATCTCCAGGCGCTCCATGGTCTGCTGAGCGCGCACCTTGCCGACGCCGGGGAGGGCTTCGAGCAGGGCGGAGACCTTCATCTTGCCGAGAACCTCGTCCTCGTCGGCCTGCTTCAGCACGTCGGTGAGCGTGGTGCCGCCTCGCTTGAGGCGCTCCTTCAGCTCAGCGCGGGCACGACGAGCGGCAGCGGCCTTCTCCAGCGCCGCCTTGCGCTGTTCCTCGGTCAGCTGGGGAAGTGCCACGTTTTCCTCCGTAGTACTCAAAATTCTGGGTGGGTGACGCGACGGTACCCACCCCGCGCCACCGGCCACAATGCGGGGGGTGGTCGCTCGGTTCCTGGACAGGGACCTGATATTGGCGCTATCCGGTCAGACTCGCCTGCGTGCGGCGCACCGCGTCGCGCAGCGCGACGGGGTCCGGACCGTGCCTGAGAACGTCCCTGGACGACGCGGGCAGCACCCCCGGCAGGTCCGCACCGAAGAGGCGGCGAAGATCGTCCACGGTGGCTCCCTGGGCCCCGAAACCGGGCGCCAGGACCGGCCCGTTCAGCCCGGTCAGGTCGAGCTCGCCGGGCTCGATCGTGGCCCCCACGACGACGCCGACGTCGCCGAGGGAGGCGGCGCCGGCGTTGCACCGGGCAGCCTCGTCCACAATCGACTGCGCGACGGTCTTCCCGTTGGCCAGCAAGGCGTTCTGCAGGCCACCCGCCTCCGGGTTGGAGGTGCGGGCGAGCACGAACAGGCCCTCGCCGGCGCCCAGGGCGGGCGCCAGCGAGCCGAACCCGAGGTAGGGCGAGACGGTGATCGCGTCCGCCCGGATCGGGGCCGCGTCGCCGAGGTAGGCCGCCGTGTAGGCGGCCATCGTCGACCCGATGTCGCCCCGCTTGACGTCCAGCAGGACGAGCGCGCCGCGGTCCCGGGCGTGCTCGACCACGCGGGCCAGTACGGCCACCCCGGGCGGCCCGTAGGCCTCGAAGAAGGCCGACTGGGGCTTGACCACGGAGACCTCCTCGGCGAGGACGTCAACCGCCGTCAGGGCGAACTTCTCCAGCCCGCCCGGGTCCCGGTCCAGGCCCCACGCGTCGAGCAGGCCGGGGTGGGGGTCGATCCCCGCGCACAGGTTCCCGCGCGCGGCGACCGCCTCCACCAGCCGGGCGCCGAAGCCCGTCACGCTCACGACTTGGCCCGCAACGCCGCCTGCAGGTCCTGCAGCGACCGGACGCCGATGTCGCCCCGGATCAGGGCCTCGATGCCGTGCACGGCCGCCGCGGCGCCCTGCACCGTGGTGATGCACGGGATGTCCCGCGACACCGCCGCGGTGCGGATCTCGTAGCCGTCGATGCGCGGGCCGCTGTTGCCGTACGGGGTGTTGATCACCATGTCCACGCCGCCGGAGGCGATCACCTCGACCACGTTCGGCTCGTCCGGCGCGCTGCCCTCGGAGTACTTGCGCACGACCGTGCTGGGGACGCCGTTGCGCCGCAGCACCTCGGCGGTGCCCGAGGTCGCGAGGATCTCGAACCCGAGGTCGGCCAGCCGCTTGACCGGGAACACCAGCGCCCGCTTGTCGCGGTTGGCGACCGAGACGAACACCTTGCCCGAGGTGGGCAGCGACCCGTAGGCCCCGGCCTGGGACTTCGCGAACGCCTCGCCGAAGGAGGTGTCCACGCCCATGACCTCGCCGGTGGACTTCATCTCCGGCCCGAGCAGCGAGTCCACGCCCTTGCCCTCCGGCGTGCGGAAGCGGTGGAAGGGCAGGACCGCCTCCTTGACCGCGACCGGCGCGTCGATGGGCAGGTGCCCGCCGTCGCCCTCGGCGGGCAGGATGCCGCGGGCACGCAGGTCCTTGATCGAGGAGCCGGTCATGATCAGCGATGCCGCCTTGGCCAGCTGCACCCCGGTCGCCTTGGACACGAACGGCACGGTGCGGCTGGCGCGCGGGTTGGCCTCCAGGACGTAGAGCACGTCGTCCTTGAGCGCGTACTGCACGTTGAGCAGGCCGCGCACGCCGACGCCGCGGGCGATCGCCTCGGTGGAGGCGCGCACCGCCTCGACGTCCTGGCGGCCCAGCGTGATCGGCGGCAGCGCGCACGAGGAGTCGCCGGAGTGGATGCCGGCCTCCTCGATGTGCTCCATGACGCCGCCGAGGTACAGCTCCTCGCCGTCGAACAGGGCGTCCACGTCGATCTCGATGGCGTCGTCGAGGAACCGGTCGACCAGCACCGGGTGCTCGGGCGTGACCTCGGTGGCGCGCTGGATGTAGCCGGCCAGGGAGGCCTCGTCGTAGACGATCTCCATGCCGCGGCCGCCGAGCACGTAGGAGGGCCGCACCAGGACCGGGTAGCCGATCTCGTCGGCGATCCGCTTGGCGCCCTCGAACGAGGTCGCGGTGCCGTACTTCGGGGCGGGCAGGCCCGCGCCCATCAGCACGTCGCCGAACGCGCCGCGGTCCTCGGCCAGGTTGATCGCCTCGGGCGAGGTGCCCACGATCGGCACGCCCGCGTCGGCGAGGCGCTGCGCCAGCTTCAGCGGCGTCTGGCCGCCGAGCTGGACGATCACGCCGGCCACGGTGCCCGAGCGCTGCTCGGCGTAGACGACCTCGAGCACGTCCTCGAAGGTCAGCGGCTCGAAGTAGAGGCGGTCGGAGGTGTCGTAGTCGGTGGACACCGTCTCCGGGTTGCAGTTGACCATGACGGCCTCGAACCCGGCCTCGCGCAGCGCCAGCGCGGCGTGCACGCACGAGTAGTCGAACTCGATGCCCTGGCCGATGCGGTTCGGCCCGGAGCCCAGGATGAGCACCTTCGGCTTGTCCGGCTGCGCGGTGACCTCGGATTCGGCCGCGGGGTCGGACTCGTAGGCCGAGTAGTGGTACGGCGTCTTGGCGGCGAACTCGGCCGCGCAGGTGTCCACCGTCTTGTACACCGGCCGCACACCGAGGCGGTGGCGCAGCGCGCGCACGCCGTCCTCGCCGGCCAGCTCCGGCCGCAGGGCGGCGATCTGCTGGTCGGACAGGCCGACGCGCTTGGCCTCGCGCAGCAGCGGCGCGTCCAGCACCGGGGCGTCGCGCACCTCGGCGCCGACCTCGCCGATCAGCGCGATCTGGTCGATGAACCACGGGTCGATGCCGCTGGCCTCGTGCACCTGCTGGACGGTCGCGCCCAGGCGCAGGGCCCGCTCGACCGCGTAGAGGCGGCCGTCGTGCGGGGTGCGCAGCGCTTCCAGGGTGTTCTCCAGCGTGGCGCCCTCGGGGTCCGGGGTGGTCCAGAACCCGGACGCCTTGGTGTCGATCGAGCGCAGCGCCTTGCCCAGCGCCTCCGGGAAGCTGCGGCCCAGGGCCATCGCCTCGCCGACGCTCTTCATCGTGGTGGTCAGCATCGGGTCGGCGCCGGGGAACTTCTCGAACGCGAACCGCGGCACCTTGACCACGACGTAGTCCAGGGTCGGCTCGAACGAGGCCGGGGTCTCGCCGGTGATGTCGTTGCGGATCTCGTCCAGCGAGTAGCCGATGGCCAGCTTCGCGGCGATCTTGGCGATCGGGAAGCCGGTGGCCTTCGAGGCCAGCGCGCTGGAGCGGGACACGCGCGGGTTCATCTCGATGACGACCATGCGGCCGTCGCGCGGGTTGATCGCGAACTGGATGTTGCAGCCGCCGGTGTCGACGCCGACCTCGCGCAGCACGGCGATGCCCACGTCGCGCATGTGCTGGTACTCGCGGTCGGTCAGGGTCATCGCGGGCGCGACGGTGACCGAGTCGCCGGTGTGCACGCCCATCGCGTCGATGTTCTCGATCGAGCAGATCACCACGACGTTGTCGTGGCGGTCGCGCATCAGCTCGAGCTCGTACTCCTTCCAGCCGAGCACGCTCTCCTCGATGAGCACCTCGGTGACCGGAGACTCGGCGAGGCCGATCGAGGCCAGCCGCTCCAGCTCCTCGTCGGTGTGCGCCATGCCGGAGCCGAGGCCGCCCATGGTGAACGAGGGCCGGATGACGACCGGCAGGCCCAGCTCGGCGACGGTCTCGCGGACCTCGTCCATCGAGTGGCACACGCGGCTGCGCGGGACGTCGCCGCCGATGGCGCGGACGATGTCCTTGAACTTCTGCCGGTCCTCGCCGCGCTGGATCGCGTCGATGTCGGCGCCGATCAGCTCGACGCCGTACTTCTCCAGCACGCCGCGCTCGTGCAGGGCGACGGCGGTGTTCAGCGCGGTCTGCCCGCCCAGGGTGGCCAGCAGGGCGTCCGGGCGCTCGGCCGCGATGACCTTCTCCACGAAGTCCGGGGTGACCGGCTCGATGTAGGTCGAGTCGGCGAACTCCGGGTCGGTCATGATCGTGGCCGGGTTGGAGTTGACCAGCGAGACCCGCAGGCCCTCCTCGCGCAGCACCCGGCAGGCCTGCGTGCCCGAGTAGTCGAACTCGGCGGCCTGGCCGATGACGATCGGGCCGGATCCGATGACGAGCACGTGCTCGATGTCTGTACGTTTCGGCATCAGCGGCTCTTCTTCTCCATCAGGGTCACGAACTCGTCGAACAGCGGCGCGGCGTCGTGCGGGCCCGCGGCCGCCTCCGGGTGGTACTGCACCGAGAAGGCGGGCACGTCGGCGCAGCGCACGCCCTCGACCGTGTCGTCGTTGGGGCAGTAGTGGCTGACCTGCGCGGCGCCGAACGGCGACTCGAACCGCTGACCCGGCTCGCCCTCCAGGGCGAAGCCGTGGTTCTGCGCGGTGATCGCCACCCGGCCGGTCTCCACGTCGATCACCGGGATGTTGATGCCCCGGTGGCCGTAGCGCATCTTGTAGGTGCCCAGCCCCAGCGCGCGGCCGAGGATCTGGTTGCCGAAGCAGATGCCGAACAGCGGGATCTCGCGGCGCAGGACCTCCTCGGTCAGCGCGACCGCGTGGTCCTGGGTGGCCGGGTCGCCCGGGCCGTTGGACAGGAACACCCCGTCCGGCTCGACGGCCAGCAGGTCGTCCAGCGAGCTGGTCGAGGGCAGCACGTGCAGCTCGATGCCGCGGCGGCTCATCTGGCGCGGGGTGTTGGACTTGATGCCCAGGTCCAGCACGGCGACGCGGAAGCGGCGCTCGCCCTCGGGGGCGACCACGTACGGCTGCTTGGTGGTGACCTCGCCGGCCAGGTCGGCGCCCTTCATCGGCGGGCTGGCCAGCACCTGAGCGGTCATGGCCTCCTCGGTGTCCAGCGCGTCGCCGGAGAACACGCCGGCCCGCATCGCGCCCCGCTCGCGCAGGTGGCGGGTCAGGGTGCGGGTGTCGACGCCGCTGATGCCGACCACGCCCTGGCGCGCCAGCTCCTCGTCGAGGGTGCGGCGGGACCGCCAGTTCGACGGGGTCCGGGCCGGGTCGCGCACGACGTAGCCGGACACCCAGATGCGGGCGGACTCGTCGTCCTCGTCGTTCCAGCCGGTGTTGCCGATCTGCGGCGCGGTCTGCACCACGATCTGGCGGTGGTAGGACGGATCGGTCAGCGTCTCCTGGTAGCCGGTCATCCCGGTGCAGAACACGGCCTCGCCCAGCGTGCGGCCCTGGGCGCCGTAGGCCGATCCGCGGAACACCCGCCCGTCCTCCAGCACCAATGCGGCCGGTGTCCTGGTGCCCACGGTCACTGGGCCCCTCCCTTGATCTCTCGTTCGGACAAGCTTTCGATCCACTGTGGATAGACGTCGAGGTCGTCGCCGCGGAAGCCGGTGTCCAGCTCCTTGTCGCCGAGCCGCCAGGTGATGACGATGAGGCTGTTGGTGCCCATCACCTTCCCGGCGATCCCGCTCGCGCGCTTGACCTCCACAATGGACTCGCGCGGGATGAAGAACCCGGGCGCGCCGGCCCGGTCGACCTCCACGCCCTCGCGGTAGAGCCGCAGCACCGCGCGCCCGCGCAGGCCGACGCCGCGCGTGACGATCCGGTCCTGCCAGTCGCCGGCCGTGGTGGTGCTCACGTAGAGCCCCTTGTTCGCCGGCAGCAGCTCCTCCCCCGGCTCGGCGGGGGTCTGCGGGAACGGCGGCAGCTGCGCGCTCTGCGAGCGCGCGCGGCGCCGCCAGCTTCGTCGCATGGCCCAGAGCCCAAGCAGGAAGCAGGCGAACACCAGCAGGGTGAGCAGCAACCGTTCCATCAGCAGATCTTCCCTTCGCGGGCCGTCACGCGCCCGCGCAGCAGCGTCGCGGTCACCACGGCGGGCAACCGCATTCCCTCGTACGGGGTGTTGGCGGCGAGGCTGGCCAGCTCCGCCCCCCGCACGGTCCATTGTGCGCCCGGGTCGACCAGCGCGAGGTTGGCCGGTTCCCCGACGGCGAGCGGTCGTCCCTGGTCGGGCAGGCCGGCGATCTCCGCGGGGCGCTCGCTCATGACCTTCGCCACGCCGCGCCAGTCCAGCAGGCCGGTCTCGACCATGGTGGCGGCGACCACGGACAGCGCGGTCTGCAGGCCTAGCATGCCGGGCCGGGCGGCCGACCACTCGCAGTCCTTGTCCTGCGGCGCGTGCGGGGCGTGGTCGGTGGCGACGCAGTCGATGACGCCCTCGGCCAGGGCGGCGCGCAGCTTCTCCACGTCGGCGCCTGCGCGCAGCGGCGGGTTGACCTTGTTCACCGGGTCGTAGGTGGCCAGGCGCTCGTCGGTCAGCAGGAGGTGGTGCGGCGTGACCTCGGCGGACACCCTGGTCCCGCGCTCCTTCGCCCAGCGCAGCACGTCGGCGGTGCCGCTCGTGGAGACGTGGCAGACGTGCAGGCGGGCGCCGGCGTGCTCGGCGAGCAGGCAGTCCCGCGCGACGATCGACTCCTCGGCGGAGGCGGGCCAGCCGGCGTAGCCCAGGCGCGAGGCCTGCTCGCCCTCGTGGGCCTGCGCGCCGACGGTCAGCCGCGGCTCCTCGGCGTGCTGCGCGATCACCACGTCCAGCGCGGTGGAGTACTCCAGCGCGCGCCGCATGATCAGCGGGTCGTGCACGCAGTGGCCGTCGTCGGAGAACACCCGCACCCCGGCGGCCGACTTCGCCATCGTGCCCAGCTCGGCCAGCCGCTCCCCCTTCAGGCCGACGGTCACGGCGCCGACCGGGTGCACGTCGACCAGGCCGACCTCGCGGCCGCGGCGCCACACGTGCTCGACGATCACCGAGTTGTCGGCGACCGGGTCGGTGTTGGCCATCGCGAAGACCGCGGTGTAGCCGCCGAGCGCGGCGGCGGCCGAGCCGGTCTCGATGGTCTCGGTGTCCTCGCGGCCGGGTTCACGCAGGTGGGTGTGCAGGTCGACGAAGCCGGGCAGCAGGACCTGGTCGTTCGCCTCGATCACCTCGGCGTCGTCGGGCGCGCTCACGGATCCGATCTCGCTGATCGTGCCGCCGGTGACCAGGACGTCAACCGGGTCGCCCTCGCCGTAGAGCCGGGCGCGCTTGATCAGAACCTGGTTCACTTCGCGTCTTCCTCTCCGGCGAGCAGGTGGTACAGCACGGCCATCCGCACGTGCACCCCGTTGCGGACCTGTTCGGTGATGGCCGCGGACGGCGCGTCGGCGACCGCGGAGGCGATCTCCATGCCGCGCAGCATCGGGCCGGGGTGCAGCACGACCGCGTGTTCGGGCAGCAGCCGCAGCCGCGCCTCGTTGAGGCCGTAGGCGATCGAGTACTCGCGCGCCGACGGGAAGAACCCGCCGTGCATTCGCTCGGCCTGCACGCGCAGCATCATCACCGCGTCCAGGGCGGGCAGCTCGGCGTCCAGGTCGTGCGACACGGTGACCGGCAGCGCCCCGACCCCGGCGGGCAGCAGCGTCGGCGGGGCGACCAGGACGACCTCGGCGCCCAGCGCGGACAGCAGGTGGATGTTGGAGCGCGCGACCCGGCTGTGCAGCACGTCGCCGACGATGCCGATCCGCCGGTCCTTGATGCCGCCGAGGCGTTCCCGCAGCGTGGCGGCGTCGAGCAGCGCCTGGGTGGGGTGCTCGTGCATGCCGTCCCCGGCGTTGACGACCGACGTGCCGGTGCCCTCCAGCCAGCCGGCCAGGCGCTGCGCGGCGCCGGAGGCCGGGTGGCGGACGATGACGCAGTCGGCGCCGGCCGCGGACAGGGTCAGCGCGGTGTCCCGCAGCGACTCGCCCTTGCCGACCGAGCTGCCGCCCGCCGAGACGTTCACCACGTCGGCGCTCATCCACTTGCCCGCGATCTCGAACGAGACCCGGGTGCGGGTGGAGTTCTCGTAGAACATGGTGATGACCGTGCGGCCGCGCAGGGTCGGCAGCTTGCGGACCTCGCGGCCGAGCAGGGTGCGCTTGAGGCCGTCGGCGGTGTCCAGCACCGCGGTCGCCAGGTCGGGGTCCAGGCCTTCGGTGGCCAGCAGGTGCTTCATGCCTTCGCTTCCCCCTCGCGCAGCAGCACCGCGTCACGCCCATCCACTTCGGACAGCAGGACGGCGACGTCTTCGGCGCGTGCGGTCGGGATGTTCTTGCCCACGTAGTCGGCCCGGATCGGGAACTCGCGGTGCCCGCGGTCGACCAGGACGGCCAGCTGCACGGCCCGGGGGCGGCCGTGGTCGCGCAGGGCGTCCAGCGCCGCGCGCACGGTCCGGCCGGAGAACAGCACGTCGTCGACCAGGATCACCACGCGGTCGTCGATGCCGGTGTCGGGCAGGGTGGTGTCCGCGAGCGGCCGCGTCGGGCGGCGGCGCAGGTCGTCGCGGTAGAGGGTGATGTCCAGGGCGCCCGTGGGGACCTCGACGCCGGAGAACTCGGCGATCCGCTCGGCCAGCCGGGCCGCGAGCGAGGTGCCCCGGGTCGGGATGCCCAGGAGAACGGGAGGTGCGCCCGTGCCGCCGTCGAGGGCGGTCTTCTCGATGACCTGGTGGGCCATCCGGGCGATGGTGCGCGCGACATCACCGGCGGAGAGCAGCTCGCGCTCGCCGCCTGGTGCTGCCGCGTCACGAGGGCGTGACGCCACAGCGGACTCCTTCCCCGCCTCACCGGACGGTCCTTAAAGGACGTCGATCTCCTGCTTGCCGAGGAAATCCCCCCGATGTTAACAGGCGGCACCGTTCAGCCGTCCGGGTGGTGCCAGGGGCATCATGTTCTTGACCTGGTGACGACAATGCGTAACCATTACTCTGAGTGTTCAACTCGGCAGTCCCCCGGCGGCCCATGAGACCGACTGGGCGAGGAAACGGAGAACCACCAGATGGGCGATTACGCCAAGGCGCTCGGGGCGAAGCTCCGCGGGATCCGCCAGCAGCAGGGGCTGTCCCTGCACGGGGTCGAGCAGAAGTCCGGCGGACGCTGGAAGGCTGTCGTGGTCGGTTCCTACGAGCGCGGCGACCGGGCGGTGACCGTGCAGAAGCTGGCCGAGCTGGCCGACTTCTACGGCGTGCCGGTGGTCGAGCTGCTGCCCGAGGGCCGGGTGCCGTCCGGGGCCGAACCCGCCACCAAGATCGTCATCAACCTGGAGCGGCTGCAGCAGCTGCCTGCCGAGAAGGTCGGCCCGCTCGCCCGCTACGCCGCCACGATCCAGAGCCAGCGCGGCGACTACAACGGCAAGGTGCTCTCCATCCGCACCGAGGACCTGCGGTCGCTGGCCATCATCTACGACATGACCCCCGGCGAGCTGACCGAGCAGCTCATCGACTGGGGCGTCCTCCCGCCCGAGGCGCGACCCGCCAAGGAGGACTAGGCAACAGGCCCTCCCGCCGCCCGCGTGGCGGTGCGGGTGGCTGAACCTCGAACCAGCGCCGGCCCGGCCACCCCTGGTGGACGCGCCTCGCGCGACCCAGAACCCGCGGCGGTGCGAGCTGACTGCCCTCCCGTCGCGGGACGAAACCGCCTGACCAGCGAAAAGCCCGGCGCGATCTCCGCGCGCCGGGCCTTTCTCGTGTCTTCTGCCAGGTCAGAGCACCGCGCGGATGCGGTCGGCGATCGTGCCGATCCGGCCCAGCACGCCGTTGACGAACCGCGGCGAGTCGTCCGTGGACAGCTCCCTGGCCAGGCCCACCGCCTCGTCGATCGCCACCGGGTCGGGCACGTCGGCCGCCCACAGCAGCTCGTAGACGCCCACCCGCAGCACGGCCAGGTCGACCGGCGGCATCCGCTCCAGGCTCCAGCCGTGCGCGTGCTCGGCGAGCAGCTCGTCGATGCGCTCCCGGTTCGCGGTGACGCCCTCGACGAGCGAGATCGTGTAGTCGCCGATCGGGTCGGCGTCAGTGGAGCCCACCCGGTCCGCCAGCAGCGTCACCGGATCGAGTGAACGCTGGGCGGCTTCGTACAGGATCTCGACGGCGCGCCTGCGGAGTGCGCGGCGGCCGGTCTGGCCACCGCGCCGGGGCGCCGATGCGGAGTCGGACAACCTAGGCCCTGCCCAGGTAACGGCCGTCGCGGGTGTCGACCTTCACCTTCTCGCCGGTGCTGAGGAACAGCGGCACCTGGATCTCGGCGCCGGTCTCCAGCGTGGCCGGCTTGGTGCCGCCGGTGGAGCGGTCGCCCTGCAGGCCGGGGTCGGTGTGCTGGATGACCAGCTCGACCGAGGTGGGCAGCTCGACGTAGAGCGCGACGCCCTCGTGCATCGCGACCTGGACCTCGGTGTTCTCCAGCAGGTAGTTCGCGCCGTCGCCGACGGTCTCCCGCGGCACGGTGATCTGGTCGAACGTCTCGCCGTCCATGAAGACGAAGTCCGACCCGTCGTTGTACAGGTAGGTCATGTTGCGCCGGTCGACGGTCGCGGTGTCGACCTTGGTGCCCGCGTTGAAGGTCTTGTCCACCACCTTGCCGGACAGGACGTGCTTGAGCGTGGTGCGCACGAAGGCGCCGCCCTTGCCCGGTTTGACGTGCTGGAAGTTCACGACGGACCACAGCTGTCCGTCGAGGTTCAGCACCAGGCCGTTCTTCAGGTCGTTGGTGGTGGCCACGGGTTGTCCAGTTCTCCTGTTTCCGATCGGGCCGCGCTACACGACCACGAGTTCCTTGCTGCTCAGGGTGAGGAGTTCGGGATCGGCGTCCCGCACGACCAGCGTGTCCTCGATGCGCACGCCACCGCGGCCGGCGAGGTAGACGCCTGGCTCCACGGTGACCGTCATGCCGACGGACAGTGTACCGGCGACGTTCATCGCGAGCCTCGGTGCCTCGTGCACCTCCAGGCCGACGCCGTGGCCGAGCCCGTGCGAGAACTCCTCGCCGTGCCCGCCCTGCTCGATGATGCGGCGGGCGGCCAGGTCGACGTCGGCGACCTCCTGCCCGGCCAGCGACGCCTCCAGCCCGGCCTGCTGGGCCCGGCGGACCAGCTCGTAGAGGTCGGCCTGCCAGTCCGCGGGGCGGCCGAGCACGACGGTGCGCGTCATGTCCGAGTGGTACCCGTCCACGGTCGCGCCGAAATCCAGTTTGACGAAGTCGCCCGCGTGCAGGGGGCGGCTGGTGGGCCGGTGGTGCGGGATCGCCGAGTTCGGCCCGGCGGCGACGATCGACTCGAACGACGGCCCGGACGAGCCGTGGTCGAGCATGCGGTTCTCCAGGTCGCGGGCGACCTCCAGCTCGGTGCGGCCGGGCCGGATGCCGCCGTGCTCCAGCAGGCTCGCCAGCGCCCGGTCGGCGGCCGCGCACGCCATGCGCAGCGCCTCGATCTCGGTTTCGTCCTTGATCAGCCGCAGCTGCTCGACCAGGCCGGGGGCGCGGGTCAGCTCGATGCCGTCCGCGACGCGGGTGAACTCGTCGTGGGCCTCGACGCTGACGTGCTGGCTTTCGAAGCCGGTGCGCCGGTGGGCGGCCGCGTCCCCGGCGGCGCGGGCGAGCAGGGCGGCGGCGCTCTCCCGCTCGATGACCCGCTCCAGGTCGGGCACCTCGGCCGCGGCCTGGGTGGTGTAGCGGCCGTCGGTGCAGAACAGCGTGCGGCTCTCGCCGTCGCCGTGGACCAGCAGCGCGGCGTTGGAGCCGGTGAAGCCGGTCAGGTAGCGGACGTTGAGCAGGTCGGTGACGAGCAACGCGTCGACGCCGGACTCGTTGAGCACCGTGCGCAGGGCGTCGCGCCGCGAGGCGTGGAGGTCGGGCACAGTGGCAGCTTAGTGCGGTGCGACGATGGGTGGATGGGTATGCGGTCCTGGCTGGTACGGGGTCTCGGCATGGCGGTGCTGCACGCGATCGCCGAAGTCGCGCTCGCCAAGGCGACGGTGTACGACCCGACGGGCCTGACCACGGCCCGGATCGCCGTGATCGCGCTGCTGGTGGGCGCCGCGGTGCTGTGGAGCGCGCTGGACGCGTGGCTGCGCCGGGAGGACGCCGGGCGCACGTGGTTAATCGCGTCGCTGGTGGCCGGCCCGGTGTCCGGGGTGCTGTACGTGATCGGCCGCGCGATCTTCGTCGACCGGACCGGCGCGGAGGAACTGTGGCCCGCGATCTCCGGCGGGGCCGCGTTCACGGCGCTGCTGGTCCTGGTACCGGCCGGGCTGGGCCTGTTCGTCGGCGGACGGCTCAAGCGACCCGCGGACGAGCCGCCCAAGCGCCCGCGTCCCAGCCCGCGCCCGCGGACCGCCGGGGACTGAGTCAGCCGAGCGCCGGGCCGGCCGGGTAGCCGCGCCACTGCGCTGGGGTCACGTCCCTCGGTCCACGAGCCGTCGGCCCCCGGCAGGGCCGCGTTCACGCGCTGCTGGTCCTGGCGCGCGGCAGGCCGCCGGGGAGCTAGCCCAGCGCGGGTCCGGCCGGGTAGCCACGCCACTGCGCCGGGGTCACGTCTTCCGTCGACGAGCCGTTGGCGATCACCGCTTCCGCCCGGCGCACCGGGTAGAGGCGGCCGTCGTCGAGCAGGAAGCCCACCCCCAGCCCGGTGGCCTGCAGCGCGCGCGTGCCGGACTCCAGCCGCGCCGCGACCGGGAACTGGTTCAGCACGTCCAGCCGTGTGTCGAGCACGTGCCCGGCCAGTTCCTGCGCCACCGAGCGGCGGTCGATCCGCACGACCTGGCCCGACACGACCAGGTCCATGGTCCGCACCGGCGACGGCATGGCGAAGCCGTCCAGCACCGTCAGCGCGCGCTGCGGGTCGGCGCAGGCGTTGACGCCGACGATGTCCAGCCCGAAGCGCCGCAGGTCGGTGGGCGCGCCCGCCTCGCCGGTCACGGTCGCGCGCACGACGTCCAGCGGCACCCGCCCGCACGGGTCCTTCGCCGACACCGGCGCGTGCCCGTCCGGCCGCCGCACCAGGCCGGGCCCCTCCCGCCACACGCCGGGGATCAGCAGCGGCTGGAACGGGGCGCGCAGGAAGTCGCGGTCCCAGAACGTGATGGTGGTGCCGTCGGCGGTTTCGTGCGCGATCGCCCACGCGTTCAGCGCGTCGATCCACATCAGGTCCGCGCTGAACGCGTCGACCAGCGACTTGGTGCGCGGCGCGTTGGTGCCGGCGACCGCGGCGAACCCGGCCTCCCCCAGCGCCTCCACGCCGCTGCCGAACGCCGGGTCCTTCGACCGCAGCACGAACTGGCCCGCGCCGTTCCAGCCGGCGGCGAGGCCGGTGGTGTCGGTGAACATCAGGTAGAACCAGCCGTCGAGGTACACCGCAGCAGGCTGGCCCGCGCCGTAGAGGTTCTCGCGGTGGGTGTCGTGGGCGGGGTCCACGATGGGTCTGCCGCCGTTCGCGCGCTGCCAGGTGATCCCGTCGGTGCTGGTCGCGAGGCCGATGGAGTTGCCGAGCGCGTGGTCGCCCGCGGCGCCGGTGTAGTACTGGTAGTAGGTCCCGTCGACGCGGATCACCGACGGGTCGCAGGCGTGCACGCCATCGAACTGGCCGGGGTTGCCGGACAGCACGGCGGGTGGCACGGATCCGCCGGGGCCGGTGAACGGGCCGTCCAGCGAGGCGGATTCGGCGTAGAGGATGTCGTCGCCGGGCGGCGGCGAGCCCGGATACTGGCTGCACCACCACATCCGGTTGGTGGCGCCGTCGGCCATCAGCGTGGGGCCGTAGTTGTAGGGCGCGCCGGGGCCGCCGGCCGCGACGACGCCGGGGCTTTCGCGCGGCGAGTCGGTCTTGAGCTGGACCGCGGCGGGTGTGGCGGTGGTGGTCTCCGGTTGGGCGCCGCCGATGACGCCCTTCCCGGCGCCCTCGGCCTGCGGCGGCACGCTGCCGGTGCACCCGGCCAGCGCGGGGACGGCCAGCACCGCGGCCAGCACCGCGCCGAGCACCCTGCGTCTGCCCACCCGTCGTCCTTCCCTTTCCGCCAGCAAGCTCAGTGTAGAGACTGATTAACCCGGTCGAGTGACACGCGGGGAGTCGGCGACGAGCTCGATTTCGAAGCCGTCGGCGTTCTCCAGATACGCGGCGTGATGATCAGGGCCGCCGGCATGCGGGTAGCGGTCGGCGAACAGCGGGCGCCAGCCGTGCGCGAGAGCGGCTTCCGCGAGCTGGTCGACGCGCTCGGGCGGGCCGGCGTGCAGCGCCAGGTGGTTGAGGCCCGGCGCGCGGCGGTCGTGCGTGGCGGCGGTCAGCGCCGGGGACTGCTCGACCACGAGGTATCCCGCGCCGAGTTTCCAGCTGACGCCGTCGCGCCAGCGCTGGTGTTCCTGCCAGCCGAGTTCGGTGAGCAGCCAGCCGAGGCTCTCCTCGGCGCGCGCGAGGTCGGGCACCCACAGCTCGACGTGGTGCCACTGCCCTGCGGTGGCGGGCAGCGCGACGAACACGCGGTGCGGCCCGCCGTAGTGTTCGCCGCCGCCGACGTCGGCGAAACCCAGGCGCCGCACCAGGTTTTGACTGGCCACATTGGACTCGTGCACGAGCGCCCACACGGCGGGCAGCCCGAGCGCGGCGAAGGCGTGGCGAAGCAGCGCGGCTGCCGCCTCGGTCGCCAGGCCGTGGCCGCCGTGGGCGGGGTCGAGGAAGTACCCGATCTCCACGAGGTCGCCGGACAGCTCGGCCGATGGCCGCAGGTGCGCCAGCCCGATGACGTCGCCGTCGCGCTCGATGACCCAGTGACCGGTGCCGTCCGGCCCGGTGTAGGCGAGGCGTCGCTCGACCGAGGCCCGGCACTGGTCCGGGTCGCTGAGGTCGGCGGCGAGGAACCGGCTCGTGTCCGGGTCGGCGAAGACCCGGACGATCGATTCGGTGTCGGCGGGTTCGAGGCCTCGCAGGCGCAGCCGGGCGGTTCTGAGGTCGGGGACGGTCATCCGGCGTTGGCGGCGAGCCAGCGCAGGGCGAGCGGGTAGCCGTCGACACCGAGCCCGGCGATGACAGCCGTGGCGATGTCGGAGAGCACGCTGTGGTGGCGGAACGCCTCACGCTTGTGCACGTTGGAGATGTGCAGCTCGATCAGCGGCGCGGCGAGCTGCGCGGCGGCGTCCCGCACAGCGATCGAGTAGTGCGTCCAGGCGCCCGCGTTGAGCACCACCGGGTTCCCGCCGTCGGCGGCTTCGTGCAGCCAGCCGACCATCTCGCCCTCGTGGTCGGTCTGCCGGACCTCGACGTCGATGCCCAGCTCGCTGCCGGTCTTGACGCACAGCTCCGCAAGGTCGGCGTGGGTGGTGGAGCCGTAGACGGCGGGCTCCCGCTTCCCGAGGCGGCCGAGGTTGGGACCGTTGAGCACGAAGACCTTCACAGCAGCACGCTCCCACTGTCGGACTGCCGCGGTCCGGCGACCGCCGAGTACGCCGCGGCCAGCAGGGCCGGGTCGGGACCTTCGAGGCGACCCGGTTTGGCCAGGCCGTCGAGGACGACGAAGCGGAGCACGCCGGAGCGGGTCTTCTTGTCCTTGCGCATGGAGTCGATCAACTGCGGCAAGGCGTCCGGGTCGTACTTGGTCGGCAGGCCGAGGCGCTCCAGGATGGCGGCGTGCCGCTCCGCGGTGGCGTCGTCGAGGCGGCCCGCCAGGCGGGCCAGCTCCGCGGCGAACACCAGGCCGACGCTGACCGCCGCGCCGTGGCGCCAGCGGTAGCGTTCGCGGCGCTCGATGGCGTGGCCGAGGGTGTGGCCGTAGTTGAGGATCTCGCGCAGGTCGGACTCGCGCAGGTCGGCGGCCACGACGTCGGCCTTGACCTGGATCGAGCGGCGCACCAGCTCGCCGAGGACGTCACCGGCAGGGTCGGTCGCCGCCGCGGGGTCGGCTTCGATGAGCTCGAGGATGCGCGGGTCGGCGATGAAACCGGCCTTCACGACCTCGGCCATGCCGGCGATCAGTTCGTTGCGCGGCAGGGTTTCCAGGGTGGCGAGGTCGACAAGGACGGCGCTGGGCTCGTGGAAGACGCCGACCAGGTTCTTGCCCGCGTCGGTGTTGATGCCGGTCTTGCCGCCGACGGCGGCGTCGACCATGCCGAGGAGCGTGCTGGGCACGTTGACCAGCCGGACGCCACGCATCCAGGTGCCCGCGACGAAGCCGGCGAGGTCGGTGACCGCTCCCCCGCCGAGGCCGATGACGACGCCCTGGCGGTCGAGGCCGATGCGGCCGAGGACCTCCCAGCAGAACCCGGCGACGGACAGCGCCTTGCCGTCCTCGGCGTCGGGGATCTCGACGCGGTGGGCGTCCAGCCCGGCGGCGTTGAGTTCGTCGCGCACGGCTTCGGCGGTGGTGGTGAGCGTGGGCTGGTGGATGATCGCCACGCTGGAGGCGCCCTTGACGGCCTCGGTGAGCTCGCCGAGCAGGCCGCGGCCGACGACGACCGGGTACGGCCGGGCGGTGCGGACCTCGATCCGGACCGGGTCGGTCACTGCGTTTCCTCCAGGGCTAGTTCGCGGGCGATGGCGTCGACGATCTCGGCCGGGGTGCGGTCGTCGGTGGACACCTCGATGGTGGCGACCGCGCGGTACACCGGCAGCCGCGCTTCGAGCAGCGACCGGTAGGTGGCGCGCGGGTTGACCCCGGCGAGCAGCGGGCGGGCGGTGGACAGGCCGACCCGCTGCACGCCCGCGGCGAAGCCGACGTTGAGGAAGACCACCGGGTGGCCGACCAGGCGTTTCTGGGTGCCCTCGGCGAGGACCGCGCCGCCGCCGACGGAGAGCACGCCGTCGTGCTCGGCGAGGGCCTCGGCGATCACTTCCTCTTCGAGCGCGCGGAAGGCCGGCTCGCCGTCGTCGGCGAAGATCTCCGCGATGGGACGGCCGTCGCGGGCGACGATGTCGTCGTCGCTGTCGCGGAACGGCACGCCGAGGCGCTGCGCGAGCAGCGGCCCGACGGTGCTCTTGCCGGACCCGGGCGGGCCCGCGATCACGATGCAGGGAGGTTGGCCCACCGTTCCTCCAGTGCCGCGAGGTAGGACTCGGCGTTGCGCTTGGTCTCGGCCAGCGAGTCGCCGCCGAACTTCTCCAGTGCCGCGTCGGCGAGCACGAGCGCCACGACGGACTCCAGGACGACCCCGGCGCGCGGTACCGCGCACACGTCGGAGCGCTGGTGGATCGCGACGGCGGGCTCCCCGGTGACGACGTCCACAGTGGACAGCGCGCGCGGGACGGTGGAGATCGGCTTCATCGCGACGCGCACGCGGACCGGCTCGCCGTTGGTGATGCCGCCCTCGAGGCCGCCGGCGCGATTGGACCGGCGGGTGACGCCGACCGGGCCGGTGCCGCGGTCGATCTCGTCGTGGGCCTTGCTGCCCCAGCGGCGGGCGGTGGTGAAGCCGTCGCCGACCTCGACGCCCTTCATGGCCTGGACGCCCATGAGCGCGCCGGCGAGACGCGCGTCGAGGCGGCGGTCCCAGTGGACGTGGGAGCCGAGCCCCGGCGGCAGCCCGTAGGCGATGACCTCGATGACGCCGCCGACCGTGTCACCGGCCTGGCGGACCGCGTCGACCTCGGCGATCATCGCGTCGGTGGCTTCCTGGCCGAACGCGCGGACCGGGGACTCGTCGACCGCCGCGAGGTCCTCGGGCCCGGGCAGCGGGCCTTCGGGGGCGACGGCCCCGCCGATGGAGACGACGTGGCTCACGATCTCCGCGCCGAGGAGCTGGCGGAGGAAGTTCCGGGCGACGGTGCCCAGTGCCGTGCGGGAGGCCGTCTCGCGGGCGCTGGCGCGTTCCAGCACGGGGCGGGCCTCGTCGAAGCCGTACTTCTGCATGCCCGGCAGGTCGGCGTGGCCCGGGCGGGGGCGGGTGAGCGGCTCGTTGCGGGCGAGGCCCTCGAGCTCGGCCGGGTCCACGGGGTCGGCCGACATGACCTTCTCCCACTTGGGCCACTCGGCGTTCTCGATGTGCACCGCGACCGGTCCGCCCTGGGTGACGCCGTGCCGGACGCCGCCGAGGAACTCGATGTGGTCGGTCTCGAAGCCCATGCGGGGGCTGCGGCCGAACCCGAGCCGCCGGCGGGCGAGCTGCTCGCTCACGTCGGCGGTGGTGACCTCGACCCCGGCCACCATCCCTTCGAGCACGGCCGCGAGAGCCGGACCGTGCGATTCACCAGCGGTTATCCAGCGCAGTACCACCAGACGATCCTGTCATGCGGGTTGTCGCCCGGTTCAGGCGGCTCCGACGGGCGGGGGCTGACCCGCGCGGGGTGGTCGCGAGGGCGGGGTTGACGTGGTCCGTGCCCTGGTCGCGCCGGTGCGTCCGGGTGGCGGGCCGGTGTGCCCGAGGTGCGCGCGTGGTGGGCCGGTGGCGCGCCGGTGTGCCCGGGCTGGGCCCGGGTTTGGCGGGCCGGTGTGCCCGGGTTGGCGGGCCGGTGTGCCCGGGCTGGCGGGCCGGTGTGCCCGGGCTGGCGGGCCGGTGTGCCCGGGGTCGGGGGCCGACGCGCCCGGGGTAGCGGGCCGGCGCGCCCGGGGTAGCGGGCCGGTGTGGCCGACGTGGCGGGGGTCGGTGGCTGCAGGCCATTGCGCTCGCCCGGCTCCGGCGGGCGGGGGCTGGCCCGCGCGCGGTGGTCGCGACGGCGGGGTTGACGTGGTCCGCCCGCTAGTTGCGGCGAATCCGGAGTGGGCGCGGCGTGTGTCCGGCATGGCGCGCCGGCCGGCGGCTGTCTGCCGCTGCGTTCGCCCGGCTCCGGCGGGCGGGGGTGCCTGCGCGCGGCGCACGCAGCGGTGAGGCTGCTGTGGCTCCACCCGCTCGTGGCGCCGCCGTGCCCGAGCTGGCGCGCTGGTGGCGGCTGCCTGCCGTTGCGTTCGCCCGGCTCCGCCCCGGCGGTTGCCCGCGAGCGGCAGGCACGCCTGACTCCCGCACCCTGTCCGGGGAGCACGACATGCCCGCAGCAGGCGGCACCGGCCTCGCCCGTGCTCATCCAGGGCGGATCAGGACCAGCGCGGTGGCCGCAGCGAGTAGGCCGGGTCCGTGCGGCACCCCGTTCCGCCAGCGGCGGGTGGCGGCCAGGACGGCTGTGACAAACGCGGCCAGCACGGTTGCCACCGGCAATGCGGACCAGCCGATGGAGCCGAGCGCCGCGCCGAGGGCGCCTGCCAGCTTGACGTCACCGGCGCCCATGGCATGGGGCGCCACGAGGTGGATCACCAGGTGCGCGCCGCCGAAGACGGCGGCCGCTCCGAGCGCCTTCGCCGGATCCGGCGCCACCGCGACGAGGAGCGGGTACGCGGGCAGCGTGAGCACGTCCGGCAGCCGCCGGTGGCGCAGGTCCGCCGCGATCAACGGCACGGCGAGCGCGGCCAGCACGAAGGCCGTCCAGGCAGGCGCCAGGACGGCGAGTCCCGCCCAGGCCGCGCCGGTGCCGAGCGCCACCACGGCGGCCGGCACCGGAGCTTCGGCTCTCCGGAGCAGGCTCACCGTCCCGGCACCCACTGTCGTTCCGGCGGCGCCGACCGCCGCCACGATTCCCCAGTTCACGAACCCAGACTGCGCCGCGGGCGGCGGAATGCCAAATCATGCGGCGCACGAAATTCCCACTCGCACGGCACCCGTCGCGCGAGTGGTCATTTCGTGACGCGCGAACAGTCCAGTCGCGGGCGCACGAGAATCCCACTCGCCTAGCCGGAGCGCGCGGGTTCGCACGAGTGGTCCTCTCGTGCGGCAATCAGGCCGCGCGAGAGGTCAAGTCGTCGTCGCGCGAGGTTCCCACTCGCGCAGGGCGACGTGTAGCGGCGGAAGTGGTTTTGGGGCGATGGCGGGAACTTGGAACGCGAAGGCAGGAGTTGGGGGGCGACAGAAGGTTCAACGCATGGCAGGCACCTGTGGCTGGGCGGGAAGCCGAAGCGCGGCAGACACCTGAGGCAGGGCAGGAAGCCGAAGCGCGGCAGACACCTGAGGCAGGGCAGGAAGCCGAAGCGCGGCAGACACCTGAGGCAGGGCAGGAAGCCGAAGCGCGGCAGACACC